>JAYULG010000107.1:0-1262 GCA_043763755.1 Akkermansiaceae bacterium
TGGCCACAGCATCCATCACCCAATACGCCGATGAGAATTATTAGGCAAAAGAAGATTAAGCATATTTTGGTTTCTCGGCGGCGAATCAAACTAGCGGAAAGAGCGAGCGATAGTTGATAATCGAGTTTTGGTGGCCATTTTGCACACGAGAAAATGTGCGCCATTGTTCGTCAATTAAAACTATAAAATCCCTATCGGTGGTGAACACCGCAAACCGTGCTGGCAGCGGGAAGGAATGCAAAGCCAACTCTTAAAAATAGCCCCGACAGCATTTTATGCAGCCCATGAGTGGAGTGGAAACGCTTGATGACTAATCCCACCGAACTGCGGCGATAGCGGAACTCTAACGAGAATTGAAACATCGAAAACACCCAATGAAACGCAATGAAGCATCCTCAAAGATTTCCCGAGAAAATGAACCTTGATGCTACCCATTCCTACAAATCAAAAAAAAGCATGCTCCTTTTGGAAGCATGCTGGATAGAAGTAAGCGGCAAGATAGGTGTTCTCAGTGCCTCAGGCTATCATCAAGAAAGTCGGCGGCGGCGGATAAGCGCAGCCACTCCGACCATCCCCAAAAGCGCGGCTGAACCGGGTTCTGGAATAGCGCGGAGCTGCACGGCATTGATCATTGAGTTATTGGACTCATAGGTGATGACCTGCGAAGTGGCATCTGCGATGAAGGTTCCAATTACAAACTGACCTAAACCGCCACTGGCATCGGTATTATTATAGTCGAGAATCACCGAGTTACCGGCGGTGATGCTACCCGAGCGATTAGCCCCAAAGGAGCGTGAATCGTTCGTCCACGTCTGGAAAAGGTATTGTTGGCCTAGGGTAAGCCCATTAAGAGTCAGGGTGAGAGTTGCAGGACCACCATCGTTCCAGATGGCTTCTCCCAAGATACCTTTATAATCACTGGACAGGTCATTATACGGCGCATCGCCACTCCCGTAACCTGCGCCATTGACCGCTCCATTAGAAACGACTGTGTCCGATGTGGCACCGAAGGTGATTGTATTTGATTGGTCGTTAGCAGCAACTCCGGTGAAGGTCACTGTATTGACGGTGGCGGTGCTACCGGCAAAATTATATGCTCGGTCGAATGCACCTTGGGTGCTGACATTCGCGTCTCCCGAAATGAGAGTTGGCGCTGCAAAGGTAAGGGTAGCGGCTCCTGCTGGCATGGAGCTGATGATGGTGGAAACGATAAGTAGCGGGAGGCTTTTGATTTTCATTTGGTTGGGGGTAATTGACTTTTT
>JAYULG010000108.1:0-4393 GCA_043763755.1 Akkermansiaceae bacterium
TCTGACAAGGGCTTCATCATCAAAGATGCCGGCCTCAATGATATCTTCCAATTTCTCGCGAAATCCGCAGGCCGCCAGTATTTCCATAACTCGAAAATCGTCGGTCCTGAGTTCCTCGTCACAGGTCACCTCAATGATGGCAATCCTCTCCAACAAATGGAAGAACTCGCTTTCATGTATGGCCTCTCGCTTCACACCAAGGGCAGCACCATTTATGCGCTGACTCAGTCCCAACTCGCCCAACTTCCCAGCGGCGAATTCCATTACCAGCTCCGCTACTTGCGCCCTACGGACATGGAGCAGATCAAGGAGCTCATCAAGCCGATGCTCAGCCCTGGCACCGGTATCGTAAACTTCGAGCCAAAGACCAATACCATCATCATCATTGATTCAGCCCACCGCATCGAGCAAGCACGCAACTTGCTCCACGGCATCGATAAGGCAAAAGGCCAAATCATCGTGGAAACCAAGATTCTCCGCGTCAATAGCACCGCCGCGCAACGGACTGGCGTAAACTGGAGTTCATCGCTCGGCAAGACCGGCACCCGCCTCACTCTCTCGCAAGATCTTAACAATCTCTTCGGGCTGGATTCACTCTCAGGCAGCGGCAGCGGGGAAGGCGGCTCCATCGGCTCCAGCAGCGGCCTCGTCCTCGGCCCACTCCAATTGTCTGCCGTATTGCGCACACTCGCAGAAGGAAACCTCGCCAGACAAGTTTCCAATCCCACCCTCATCACGGAAGATAACGAGCAGGCCACCATCTCCATCATTGATCGCATTCCGATCATCACCACCTCCATCACCGCTGCCAGCGGCGGTGCAGCTTCCAACCCCACCGTCACCGAAGAAGTGCGCTACAAGATTGATACCAGCGATCCATCGATCGCTGAAAACCCCGAAAAACACCGGGAAATCGGCATCTCCATCGTCGTCACACCCACCCTCCTTCCCGATGGCACCGTGCGGATGAAAATGCGCCCTCGCTCGGCCCAGATCGTGGAGCAAATCAAAAGCCAATCCGGCAACTTCTACCCACGCGTCACCGAGTCCATGGTCGAGTCCATCGCCCGCGTGCCAGATGGCTACTCACTCGTCGTTGGCGGCTTCTATGGCGAAGCGCAGACGGATGATAAAACCAAAATCCCCGGCCTAGGCGATATTCCAATCCTTAACTTTTTCTTCAAAAGCAAAGAAGCCACCAAGGAGCACACCAGCCTCGTTTTCATCGTCACCCCGAAGTCATACAATCCTGCCAGCGGCTCACAGAATCAGGGTGCGTCTAGCCAGCTCTACAGCCGCTCCACCATCGATTGCGATCACAACTGGGTGGACGAAGACAATCCCGGCCCAGCCCATGAGCCAAACATGAAGCGCACCATCCGTGGCGCAAAGCCTGCCCAAGCACCTTACTATCCCCGGGCAGACGAACTCTACCCACAAGCTTCACAGCCCCACTACCAGCCCGCACCCGCTTCCTCGAAAAGCGCCTCAAACCGCTTCAGCCGCGCCAAGAGGTAAAATCTGAAAATCTGAAATCCAAAATCTCTTCCATGTATTCCACCGCCGCAGCCGTCCTTCCACCAGTGACTCCAAGTTCTGGCACGGAAGTTTGGGACTTTGCGGAAGATTGTCTGCAACGCACCGCGGGTGCCTTGCAAGAAACTCGCTCAGCCACTCCCGCCCAGCTATCCCAAGCCATCGCCACCGCTCGCGAGTCTCACTCGCAGGGACTACCGATGGATTTGTTAGAAGTCATCGCCCGCGTTCAAGGCCACGATGAGGAGCACCTTGGCCCCGCCATCGTGGCGCTGGGAGACCGCGTCGCCAGCACGCTTACTCCCTACGCGCCGCTCATTCCATTTGCAGGAAAACTCATTGCCCCATCCGCGTTTTACGAGGCGTTTGATCGCATCCATCAAGTCGCGCGGGCCGTGCTGTCACCCGTCGTTTATGTCGAGGATAGTGATGCCATTGGCACCGCTTCTGCCAATCCCATCGCCTCGGCCATCCTCGCGGATGAAATTCGCGCGGTGATGCATAAACGGCTCGGCATCCGCCCTTTCGTCACCATTGCTCGCCTCGATTACGAGAGCTGGACCTTTCTTACCCGCAAGCACTTCGAGCTATGATTGAATTCGACGGTATCTCTTTCAACGACCTCATCAGCCGCCGGATCATGGGCGAGCTGGGGCAGCACGATCCTGCCTTTTCCGAGCTGGCACAGGACCAAGTGCCTAACCGCGTCACCCGCTACAGCTTCATGGCCGCCATCGCAAAGATCAATGGCCTGCCGTTTTTCCCAAAAATCGCGGAGTTTTGTGATGCCTCACTGCATGCCATGTGTGATTCCACGGTGATGACTCGCGGTTCCTTCGCCCCGCTTTGCCTTTCTGGGCCAGATAAACTTATCGTCGCCGTCGCCAATCCTTGGAGCCCGCTGGCCGAAGAATATCTTGCTCCGCGCTTCCCACAATTCGAGCTCGTCAAGGTGGTCACTCTCGCCACTGAAATCAGCCGCGCCATCGAGTCCGTAGGCACTAACAGTGGCCCGAGCCGCTCTGATCTGGAAGCCATGGATGTAGAGGCGATCGAAGATGGGATTCATGACTTCGATGTCACCACCGATTACGCAGAACCCATGGCGCAACTCATCGCCACCATCATGTCTGATGCAGTGAGAACTCGGACCTCGGATGTGCACTTCAAGGTGGAAAAAGAGAGTTTTTACTACTGCTTCAGAACCGATGGAGACCTCGGCGACAAGATTGAGATCCCGATGAAACTCAAGGATCGTCTCGATGCGTTTTTGCTCAATTTGATGCGTTTGCCCACAGAGATTCGCAACACCTCACCCGGTATATCAGGCCGCTTTACCATTTCATATTTCCACCGCCCCATCGATATCCGCTACGAGAGACACCGTACTTACCGTGGCTACCACGTCACCATGCGGTTGCTCGATAAAAGCAACATCAACGTCACCCTCGGCAAAGGCACACTTGCATTCGATGATGAAACGATGTTTGCCCTCAACAAGGTGATGAAAATCCCAGCAGGCATCATCGTCATGTCTGGCCCCACTGGATCTGGGAAGTCCACCACCCTCAATGCCATCCTGCGCGAGCTAAATCGCCCGGAGGTTAATATTCTCACCTTGGAAAACCCCGTCGAGGACGAGGTCCCAGGCATCACCCACTGCGACCTGAAAAGTGCAAAGGAATTCAAGCCGATGATCGCCTCCTTCATGCGCTCCGATCCCGATATCATCCTGATGGGCGAGGTGCGTGACATGGAATCTGCGGAACTCGCCATCGAGGCCGCCGTCACTGGCCACAAGGTGCTCACCACCATTCACACCGCACGCGCCTCGCAGATCATCGAGCGCTTTGAACAACTGGGTCTTGAGCGGTGGAAGATCGCCCAAACACTCAAAGCCGCCTGCGCCCAACGCTTGGTGAAACTCCTCTGTCCCTATTGCAAAGAGCCTTCCCATGGTGTGAGCGAGCTCGACCGGAAAACCTACAGTTTAGATGATACTTGGACGGATACCCCGGTCTTCAGCGCTGGCAACGGTGGATGCACCGAGTGCCGCTTCACTGGCTATAACGGACGGACCGCAATTTTAGAAATCATTCCGATTACCCCGAAGATTTCTGACCAACTCTCTAAAGGGGAAATGAGTCCCTACGATCTTGAAATGAAAGTCGCCGAAGAAGGCATTTTGCCCAGCCTCCGCCGCAGTGGCTTGAGGCTTCTGCGCGAAGGAAAATCCGATCTTGCTTCCGTCAGCAAGGTCATTGACATGACCTACACCGAATGACACCCACCGCCACCACCTCTCCCAGTGCCGCCCTGCCAGTTCGCTCTGCGCAGAAAGGAGGCACTGCCCCTATCGCCAAGAAAAAGCCCGTCAAGGAGTTTAGCAAAAAAGACCTAGTTGATCTATTTCGTGGTCTTGGGTCGATGCTCAAGGCGCAAATCAACACGGCAGATGCCCTCAAGTATTACTCCAGCGGCTTGCCGAACAAAAGTATGGTCGACGCACTCATGGCCATCCGCGAAGATATCAATAAAGGCATCAACGTGCACGAAGCCTTCCGCCACACTGGACGCTTCAATGATACGATCATCGGCCTCATTCAAGCAGGCTCGGATTCTGGACAACTTCACCACGCCTTCCAATCCCTCGCGGCCCGTCTCAAGAGTGAATTGTTTTTCCAAAAACAGATCAAAAAAGCTACCATCACCCCGTGCGCAATCATCTGCGTATTGATAGGTGCCTTCATCATCTCGCAAGTGAAAATCGTCCCCCAAGTGGAAGAAATGCTAAGTGGTGTAGGCTCAAAACCAGAGGGCATGACGGCAATCTCATTCCAAGTCAGCCACTTTACCC
>JAYULG010000109.1:0-4393 GCA_043763755.1 Akkermansiaceae bacterium
TTTTACTCCCGGGTCCGTGAGGGTGGTGAAGGTTTTGGTGATGTGGAAATCCGGCTGAAGCGCAATATTTGGGGAAATGACGAGGGCACTACTGCGTTGGCGATCATGCCGTTTATCAAGCTGCCTACGGCGAATGGGGACCTAGGAAATGGCGATTATGAAGGTGGAATCATCGTTCCCTTCGGCTTTGAAAGTCCGGCTGGATGGTCTTGCGCGGTGATGGCTGAGGTAGATTTTGAATCGGATGAAGACGGAGCGGGCCATCATCTTGTGGGTCTTGTTTCAGCCACGGCGAGCCGCGCGGTCACTGAGAATGCGAGTTTTTTTTGCGAACTGGTGGGGCTGCAAAGTGCTGAGTCAGAGGCCGCTTTCGAAGCTTATTTCAACACGGGTGCGACGTGGGCAATCGCTGCGAATTGGCAGCTCGATGGTGGCATCCGCGTCGGCCTGACGGATGCCTCCGCAGACTTCACGCCATTCCTCGGTATCAGTGTGAAATTTTAACTCAGAATTTAGCCATAGCTAAAAATATACATTGAATCAAATATGAAAAATTCTTATATATCTGCCATGCCTCTCGCCCTGCTTCGTGCGCCTTCTCGCGGGTGCCGGAGTCTGTTGTTTTTTGTTGCGGGTCTCTGTGTTTTTGCCGTTGGCTGCGGTGATTCGCAAAAGCCTGCCCCTTCGGGGAAAAAGCAGGTGGTGACTAGTTTTACGATCATTGCAGATATGGCCCGTGAGGTGGCGGGCGATGCAGCAAATGTGGAATCCATCACCAAGCCGGGTTCGGAAATCCATGGTTACGATCCCACTCCCAAGGACATTGTGAAAGCGCAGAAAGCGGACCTCATCTTATGGAATGGCATGAATCTAGAACTATGGTTTGAGAAGTTTTTTGCGAATTTGGAGGATGTGCCGCGGGCAGTGCTTACGGAGGGAATTACGCCGATGGGGATCAACGAGGGTCCTTATACTGGGAAGCCTAATCCGCATGCATGGATGTCTCCCGCGAATGCCGTCATCTACGTAGAAAACATCCGTAAGGCTCTGGTAAAAATGGATCCTGCCAATGAAGCGATTTACTCCGCGAATGCCGCCACCTATACCGCGAAAATCCAAAGCCTCGATGAGCCAGTAAGGAAAAAACTTGCTGCTATTCCGGAACAGCAACGTTGGCTCGTGAGTAGCGAGGGCGCGTTCTCGTATCTTTGTGCAAACTACGGGCTTCGCCAGCTTTACCTTTGGCCGATCAATGCGGATGCACAAGGCACGCCGCAGCAAGTGCGCAGCGTGATCGACGCGGTGCGTGAGCATAAAATCCCGGTGATTTTTTCCGAAAGCACCGTCAGCGATAAGCCCGCAAGGCAAGTCGCGCAGGAGACGGGTGCGCGCTACGGCGGCGTGCTTTATGTGGACTCGCTCACTGAAGCAAGCGGCCCTGCACCGACGTATTTGAAATTGTTAGAAACGAATGCCTACACCATTGAGAAAGGATTTTTCCCAACACGATGAATGGCGCAGTCATCAGCCCGCGGCTGGATGTGGTGGGCGTCTCAGTGGCCTATGCAAATGGCCATCTCGCGCTGCGTGATGCCACCTTCCATCTCGCGAGCGGGACGATTTGTGCCTTGGTGGGAGTAAATGGCAGTGGCAAATCGACGCTTTTTAAGAGCATAATGGGCTTCGTAAAACCTTCCTCAGGTAGTGTCCGCATCAATGGGCTACCGGTGCGAGAAGTGCTGAAGCAGCATCAAGTCGCCTACGTGCCACAGTCTGAGGAGGTCGATTGGGAATTCCCGGTGAGTGTGTGGGACGTGACGATGATGGGCCGCTACGGCGCAATGAATTTTCTGCGGATCCCACGCGCTGCGGATAAGGCGAAAGTAGAAGAGAGCCTGCGCCGCGTCTCGATGTGGGAGTTCAAGGATCGGCAAATTGGCGAGCTGAGTGGCGGCCAAAAGAAGCGAGTTTTCCTCGCACGGGCGCTCGCACAGGGTGGGCGTGTGATTTTACTCGATGAGCCATTTACAGGTGTGGATGTGAAAACGGAAGAGGCCATCATCGCCCTGCTGCGTGAGCTTCGCGAAGATGGCTGTATCATCCTCGTTTCCACCCATAATCTGGGGAGCGTGCCGGAATTTTGCGATCAAGTGGTGCTGATCAACCGCACAGTGCTAGCCTACGGCGCTACATCGCGGGTGTTCACTGAGCAGAATCTCGCTGCCACATTTGGCGGTGTGCTGAGGCAGTTTCAGTTCGAGCAATCCACCATTCAGGAGCATGATGGGCGCGCCATCCGGGTGCTCACGGATGATGAGCGGCCCCTGGTTTTTGGCAAGGATGGTCACCTAGAATACAAGGATCGCCAAGAGCATGAGGAGCTTTTGAAACAAAGGACAAAGGACCATGAGTGAGCTGCTGAACTCGCTTTTGGTGCCGTTTCAATACGACTACATGCTCAAAGCCATTTGGGTGAGTGCCTTGGTCGGTGGCACTTGTGGATTTCTCTCATCATTCGTCACGCTCAAGGGATGGTCACTGATGGGAGATGCGCTTTCTCACGCGGTGGTGCCGGGCGTGGCATTGGCTTACACTGTGGGACTTCCCTTCGCGCTTGGGGCCTTCGTCGCAGGTCTATTGGCAGCGGGTGCCATGGCTTTTATCAAAGCGCAAAGCCGCATTCGTGAAGATGCCACCATCGGGATTGTCTTCACTAGTTTCTTCGCGCTGGGTCTGCTGCTCATCTCGCTAGTCCCAGCCCGGGTGGATTTGAAAGTGATTTTACTCGGGAATATTCTTGGAATCGCGGACTCAGACGTGCTGCAAGTGATCATCATCAGCGTGGTCACGCTCATCGTGTTGGGTCTGAAATGGAAGGACATCATGTTGTTTTGCTTCGATCCACAGCTCGCGCACACGCTCGGGCTGCGGGCGAATTTTCTGCATGTTTTACTGCTCACTCTGCTCGCCGCCACAGCCGTCGCGGCATTGCAGGCGGTGGGTGCATGCTTGGTGGTAGCCATGTTAGTGACTCCGGGTGCCACTGCCTATTTACTGACTGATCGTTTCGGGAAAATGCTTTGGCTTTCCACCGGCATGGGGGTGGCCACCTCACTGATCGGTGCCTATGCTAGCTACTATTTTAATGGAGCGACGGGTGGCTGCATTGTCACTCTGCAGGCATTGGTGTTTCTCGGCGCATTCTTTTTTGCGCCAAAGCACGGCATGCTCGCTGCCAAACGGAGAATCCGCCTGAGTGCCACATCCTCATGAACGAGCTTTTAGAACCCTTGCAGTATGCCTTCATGCGGGATGCACTGCTCGTCGGAGCGATGATTGCTGCGGTGTGTGGTGCGCTCTCATGTTTCCTGATACTCAAGGGTTGGTCATTGATGGGAGATGCAATCTCGCACGCGGTGCTGCCGGGAATTGTGATCGCATACATCATCGGAATTCCCCTCGCCATCGGTGCGTTTATTGCCGGCCTCACGTGTGCGGTAGGCACTGGTTTTATCAAACAAAACAGCCGCATCAAAGAGGACACGGCGATGGGAGTGGTCTTCACCGGAATGTTTGCGGTAGGCTTAGTGTTATTTAGCAAGACGCCGTCTGATATTCATTTGGACCATATTTTAGTGGGGAATATTCTTGGAATCACTCGCTTCCAGATGTGGCAAAGCCTCAGCATAGGAGGCCTTGTGCTGGGTGTAACACTCGCACTGCGGCGTGACTTGTTACTCATTTGTTTCGATCCTGGCCAAGCGCGTGTGATGGCCCTACCAGAGCGTTTTTTAAATTATCTATTACTGGTGCTACTCTCCTTGGCGATCGTGGCATCGCTTCAAGCAGTGGGCATCATCCTCGTCATTGCAATGTTAGTCACGCCGGGGTGCATTGCGCATCTATGGACGGATCGCTTTGATAGGATGTTAGTCATCGCAGTCGCCTCTGCGCTTAGCTCCACGGTCGTGGGGATATTCACCAGCTTTTACACCAGCGGCTCCACTGCCGCATGCATTGTCTTGTCGCAGGCATTGCTGTTCGTCGGCTCATTGTTGTTTGCGCCTAAATACGGGATCATCGGGCGCAAGGCACGGGCCGCTGCAGCAGAACGGTGAGCTGCGGAGTATGGCAATGGGTGTGGGGAATAGGTGAACTACGAGAACTCTCGTAGGTTGTGATCCGCTGCTGCATTGCTTGCTAAAACGTGGCGGGGAGATTGGAAAATGAGACAGCAGTGTCACCCGCAGATGGCTTTATCCGCTAAATTTCAGCCTCTAATCCCGCAAAACCCTATATTCCATATGGGAAAAAGCGTGATATGAGAAAAAATCAAAAAAACACTAGAAAATGGATTGACCCGTGGCGGCGGGGTGGCCTAGGTTCCGCCCGT
>JAYULG010000110.1:0-16614 GCA_043763755.1 Akkermansiaceae bacterium
AGGATGCGTACCGAATCAGAGGCTTGGGCGGCTGAGTGCTCGCGGCCAAGAGTTTTTAAAACATGGGGGGAAAACGATTGGATGCCGAGCGAGATGCGCGTCACGCCGAGGCTGCGGAAGAGCTTGGCCTTGGTGGTATCGAAGGTGGCGGGATTCGCCTCGAGGGTGACTTCATCGAGTTTGGCGAAATCGATTTTTTTCTGTAACGTGGTGAAGAGCCTGCTGAGATGGCTAGGGGATAACATGCTGGGCGTGCCACCACCGAGGTAGAGTGTGCGAGGTGCGGTGGTGATGCGAGATTCTGCTTCGTGACAAAGTGCATCAATAAAAGGGCCGATGGGGGTTTCTCCGGGAGTGTGTTTGTAAAACGAGCAATACGGGCAGATGCGGTGACAGAAGGGAATATGGAGATAAAGCAGCAAAGCGCAGTGAGTGTGGCTGGCGGATTTTTTTTCTAGCAGATCAAACTTGCGGGCCTACTACTCGTGCGATGTAGCGTGCCACGGCTTGCTGGGTGGCCTGCGCGAGGGCTGCCTCAGGCTTGGCAAATGGTGGGACGAACCATGGGTAGGAGCCGAGAAGATCGGTGAGGACGGCCACTTCGCCATCGCAATTCCCCACTCCGCAGCCGATGCCAATGGTGGGAACGGAAATGGCTGCGGTGAGAGAACTTGCAGTTTCCGGGATGATGGATTCAAACACGATGGCAAAAACGCCCGCATCAATGATCGCTTCTGCCGCAGTGTGGAGTGCCAGCACTTGCTCTGGGGTCTTGCCTTTTTTGCGGTAGCCGCCTTCCTCAAGGACGCGCTGTGGCAGCATGCCTAGGTGGCCCATCACGGGGATACCAGCATCAGTAATGGCGCGGATTTTTTCGGCCTGGCGGATACCTCCTTCGAGTTTGACGGCCTCTGCTCCTGCAGCCACGAGGCAGCGCGCGGTGGCGAGGGCTTGGGCCGGAGTATTGTAGGTGTGAATCGGTAAATCACCCACCACTAGCGCACGCGGCGCGGCTCTCGCGACGGCGGCTACATGGTGCAGCATGTGCTTCAAGGTGACGTGCGTGGTATCTGGAAATCCGAGAACCACCATGCCTAAGGAATCACCCACAAGGAGGACATCGATCCCACATTCATCAAGCAGCCGGGCACTCGGATAATCATAAGCTGTGAGTGCGGTGATGGCACGCCCAGCCTTGCGGGTTCGCAGGGAATCGGCTTTTTGAGAGGCAGTCACGTAGGCTAGGAAAACACTCAGAAACTAAAAAGCCCCCGCCGTGGGCGGAGGCCTGAAAATTGGCGACCCGTAAGGGAGTCGAACCCTTCTTGCCAGGATGAAAACCTGGAGTCCTAACCGATAGACGAACGGGTCGTAAGTCGCGGTGAGGGCGGAAAAGAACCTCAATCGCCAGATCTGTGCAAGGTTTTTCTTGGAAAACTTTAGCGCGATATAAGTCATTCCTAGAATGAATCTGTTTCTAAAGATTTAGCGCAATGCTGGCTTGTCAAGGGATGGTGGATTTCTACGCTCTGCCCGCATGCCGCATCAAAATAAGGGGCTGCGGCTACTCTATCCCTCCTTCTTACTCTTTATCCAAATATGAATACGACTCGTCTCGCAATCGCTGCCAACGAAGCCCGTGGCCTCGCCATGGATGCCGTCCATGCCTGTAATTCAGGACATCTAGGTCTGCCACTCGGCTGTGCCGAGATCGGGGCGGTGCTATTCGGCGAGGCACTTCGCTACAATCCTGAGGCGCCAAAGTGGCTCAACCGAGATCGCTTCGTGCTGTCTGCGGGGCATGGCTCGATGTTTGTTTACAGTTGGCTACATCTTGCGGGATATGCAGTGACCAAAGATGATTTGAAAAGTTTCCGGAAGCATCACTCGATCACGCCGGGGCATCCAGAGTTCCACGAGACTCCCGGGGTAGAAGCCACAACTGGCCCGCTGGGACAAGGGGTGGGAAATGCAGTGGGCTATGCGCTATCTGGAAAGCGTGCTGCTGCGCATTTTAACACAGCAGAACATACCATCATTGATCACCATGTTTTTGCGATTCTCGGAGACGGCTGCTTGCAAGAGGGTGTGGCCAAGGAGTCCATTGCCTTTGCCGGGCACAATGGTTTGGACAATCTCATTCTAATTTATGATTCCAATGACGTCACTCTGGATGCCATGGCGGATCTCACTCAGGGCGAAGATGCTGAGCAATATTTCACTTCCCAACAATGGGATGCCGTCACTATTGATGGTCATGATCTAGAGGCTATTGCAGCGGCTATCGCCCATGCGAAGGGCGCGGACAATGGTCGCCCCAAGGTGATCATTGCCAAGACGCTCATCGGTAAGGGGATCCCTGAAGTAGCCGGCACAGCAAAAGGCCATGGCGAAGGTGGGGCGAAATTTGTCGAAGCCGCGCGGGCTGGGCTAGGACTCCCGGCGGACGAGCATTTTTACGTTTCCCCAGAGACGCTCGCTTATTTTGGTGAAAAAACTGCGAGTTCCAAGCTTGTCTTCAAGGCTTGGCAGGCTACCTACGATGCTTGGGCGAAAGCAAATCCAGCGCTAGCCCAAGATCTTACTGCCTGTGTGGCAAATGCCGTGCCGATTGATCTTACCACCTCGATTCCACCCTTCCCGGCAGATTACAAGGATGCGACTCGTTCAGCAGGTTCCACGGTGATCAACGCGGTGGCCAAGGCGATGCCGAATTTTCTAACAGGCAGTGCGGACCTATTCGGCTCCACAAAAAACTATATCAAAGATGGGGGAGACTTTTCTGCGAAAAATCCGCTGGGTCGAAACATCTGGTTCGGCATCCGCGAGCATGCCATGGGTGCGATTTGCAATGGCATCGCCTATGACGGATTGTTTCGCGCCAGCGGTGCCACCTTCTTGGTCTTCGCAGATTATCTCCGTGGCGCTATCCGGCTCGCCGCGTTGTCTGGTCTGCCGATCACCTATATTTTCACCCACGATTCTGTGGGCGTCGGCGAAGATGGTCCCACTCACCAACCCGTCGAAACCGTCAGTGGTCTGCGTGTGATCCCGAACTTGGATGTTATCCGCCCTGGCGATGCCGAGGAAACCGCAGGCGCTTTCATCGCGGCGATGAACCGCACGGATGGGCCTACCGCATTGATCCTCACTCGCCAAGCGATACCCTTGATGAATGATCTTTCCACCGATGAGCGGCGGGACGGCGTGCTGCGTGGCGGCTACATCGCCCACAAGGAAAAGGGTGCCCTCACCACAATTTTGCTAGGCACGGGCTCTGAGTTGCAACATGCGATGGCCGCTGCTGCCGAGCTAGGAGATGGCGTGCGCGTCGTTTCCCTGCCGTGTTTTGAGCGCTTTGATCGCCAAAGTGCTGCTTACCGCGAAAGTGTGATCCCGGCGGCGGTGACGAAACGCATCGCCATTGAGGCCGGTGTCACAGGTCTTTGGTGGAAATATGTTGGCACTGAGGGGAAAGTTCTAGGAATCGACCGCTTCGGCATCAGTGCTCCGGGTGATGTGGTCATGAAGGAGCTTGGCATGACGAAAGAGCACGTGATCGCGGCGGCAAAGTAAAATCACGGTTCTGAGAAATGGACGCGCATGAACTGGGCGGGGCTTCCCGTCGGCGCTGTAAGGTTCCGGCTGATGGGTGAAGCCGGGTAGGTGAGCTTATTGCCAGGTGTGATCCAAGGCGTCCAATTTAGTAAATCGATGCTAGTTTCCACGAGGGCACCGCGGTTTGCTGGATGCAAGAATTGAAAATTGAGTTGATTGCCCACCGCGCTGAGGCCGAGTTTGTAAGAGTCGGCATTTGAGTTAGGATCCGTATTCGTCAAGAACTCCATGCGGTTATCGGCTCCATCGTGATCAGTATCGCCAGTGGCTGGCACGGAGTTAGCGATTTGCCACTGGGCGAAACTTTGGCGAGTGGGTAGTGACTGATTGATCCAAGTGGTGATGAGTTGAACGGCGGAAGGATCAATTTCCGTGCTACCGATCGGCGGCATGCGAGTGGCGGTGGTGCTCTGAAGGCGAGTGAGGAGCATGGAGCGGGTGAGATCTCCAGGAACTACGAAGCGATTCCCAACATCGCCGCCGTGGTTATTGAGCATGCCATTGATCAAGTTGGCAGAATCCGTAGGTGTAGTGATGCGCGCATCCCAATTACCCAAGCCGCTACCGCCGGGCTGGTGGCAAGATACGCAATTCACAGCGAGGTATGAACGGACACGCCACTCAATGCTTTGAGTAGTATCTGCCGCATTTGCAAAAGCAGGGAGTGCCTCGGTGGGAGTGATAGGCGAGCTGAAATAGCCAGCATCACTGAGTGCGCTAATTTGATTTTGCGTTTGGGTGCCAAAGAGGAAATCGCGGTTGAGTTGGTGAGTATTAAAACTAAGGGCATACCCGCCCTGCGCAGTGTGGCAGGTGCGGCACTCTCCCCGGCTTGGGAAACGCCAAGTCTGTTGAGTCGCAGTGCCGTTGACATCGATCGTCATCGAGACTGATGCTCCATCTTCATCCACGAGATCAGCGTCCGTCTGGTCTTCTCGCCAGCGGTAGGTGAGCCCGTAGATGTCATCGGCAGTTTTCACGATGAAGCGAGTTTCGAGTTTTCGTTTCGTGGAGGGATCACCGCGCTTGGTCTCGATATCGAAGTGCTTTACCCAAGTGGTGCCCGTGGGGAGCGTCCAATTTCCAGTGGGGCTGAATCCGATGGTGTCAGTCGTGTTTTTAATCGCAAACCAGCGTTGTTTGAGGCTGTAGTCACTCCAGAAATTTACGTTCGTGTCATACCTCACGATGCCAGAATGTGGGATCAAGTTTGGCGTGTCTGAGAATGCGCCAGTGGCCGATAGAGTGGCAGGTGGCGTATTCGCAGAAGTGGCGGGGGAGTATGCACGAACGATGCGCTGGATGGCAGAGTCGCTACCAAGCCGCGCGAGGAGTATATCGCCATTCCGGGGATCAGTGCCAAATTCACAAATGCCCGGGAGATTTAAAACCGCCGAGCGCGTCCACGAACCCCCATTCTCGGTGAGTGCCCATACATTTCCCGTCCCATAATCTGCGAAGATATACTTTCCCGAGAGTTCTGTTAAGCGAGTCCCCCGCGCAACAACGCCACCTGTCACACTGTAACCATCGCCGCGCGTGTAGTCGTGGATCGGTGCTATTGGATTAAATCCGGTGGCAGGTGGTGTGCTCGGAGATGGCGCATCATTGTAGGCCACGGATCCTTCGCGCCATGACCAACCGTAGTCGACGCTTTTTTCAATGAGGTCGATTTCCTCACGGTTATTTTGGCCCACGTCTCCGCAGAACAAGCGCCCCGTGGGTGGATCAAACGAAAAGCGCCATGGATTACGCAGTCCGGTCGCAAAAAATTCCGTGCGCACGGAACTCGGGGAAATATTGAGGCCATGCCATGTGGTAGCACCAATGAAGGGATTATCCGCAGGGATTTTATAGGTTCCCGCATGGACCGCTGAAGGAAATGGATTTGTCCCAGATATAGTTTGCGTATGTGGATTTGGGGATAGGTTGTTTGCTTTACGGTCTACATCTAGACGAAGCATCGCTCCGAAGAAGTCTCTATTGATAAACCTAGAGTTATTATAAGAATCTCCACCTGCTCCCTCATCGCCGAGGCTTACATATAGATATCCATCGTTGCCAAACGCCATATCACCGCCGTTGTGATTACTTGCCTCATCATACTGAGTAATGAGCGGCATTTGCGATGTAGGATCCGCTCTGTTAGGATCTGTGGCAGAAACTTGAAATCGGGCGATGCGTTGAAAGCGCCGCCAAGTGGGTGAGTTCACGTTACCGCTATTCACCTCAAGGCTGTAAAAGACGTAGAAAAAGCCATTTATCGAAAAGTTTGGGTGGAAGGCCATGCTGAGGAGACCACATTCGCCTTCAGTCGTGAGGCGGCTCATATTTGCTGCAACTAGGCCCGGCACAGCGTTCAAATTGAGAAATGGTGCCGACTGTTTTGTAGGCGTTGAACTAAGATTTTGGACAACTATGATGGAGCCACCACGCTGGGTAATGAACATTCGCTCCGTCTCACCCGGAGGGGATGTCACACAGATTGGATTATCAAAAGTCAGCCCTCCGAGGGCATTTTCAGTGGTGTAACCGTTGCTTGTTGCGAGCTCCGAAGGGAGATTCAAAGTCGTATTCGCTTTTCGAACTAGTTGACCTTCAACGGGCCACTGAGACGCTAACAATACTGATAGCACAATTAAAGAGATTTTGGTGAACCTAAAATCAACAACTACATTAAAAAACCAATTTCCCATATGAATAGGATTATACTCCGAAAAAGCCATATTGCAATGGGTCATAACCCTATATAATTTGAAAGTAGTAGTTTGCTCTTTGGATGGGTAGATGGTGTCCTGCGCATAGCCGCGCCGAAATTGTCTGGTAGTTTGTGCCAGCGCTTGCATCAACGACTTGCTTCGCCCACGCTGCGTGAATGAATGACGTGATGATCGAGACGATCAATCTCCACCGCAGCTACCGCGTGGGGCGAAAATCTATTGAAGTGCTCCACGGGATTGATCTCACAATCCATCGGGGTGAGAAAATCTTCCTGTGCGGCCCGAGTGGTGCGGGCAAGACAACACTGCTCTACACGCTTGCCGGTCTCGAGCAGCCAGAGCAGGGAAGCGTAAAAATCGATGGTGAGGATCTTTATTCCATGGGGCGCAAGAAACAGGCGGCTTTTCGCAATCAGCGCATCGGCTATGTGTTCCAAAATTACCACTTATTACCGGAGCTCACCGCTCTTGAAAATGTCGCCGTCCCGGGTGCGATTGCTGGCCGAGATAGTAGTGCGAGTGCGCTTAAGGCACTGGCGCGAGTGGGCCTAGCGGACCGCATTGAGCACCTTCCTGCGGAACTTTCTGGCGGCGAGCAGCAACGAGTGGCCATCGCCCGCGCCATCGTCAACGAACCGAAAGTCCTCTTTGCGGATGAACCTACCGGAAACTTGGATTCGGTAAACAGCAGTGAAATCATGAGTATTTTACTGGAACTCGCGAGTGAACATCAGGTGACCTTAGTGGTGGTGACCCATGATCAAGCTTTGGCCAAAGCAGGCGACCGCACCTTGGTGATCCGCGATGGGTCCATCCACTGAAACTATATTTTACCTACTTGATCACGCACCCTCAACACTCGCCCCATCCCGCACTGGGCATCGATCATGGTGAGGCCAGAATAGGCATCGCCGCCACGGATGATTTTGGCATTCTTGCGCACCCTGTGGAAACCTTGGATGTGAACAAGGAGAATCCTGTGGAGCGCATCGCGCAATTGGTAGAACTTCGAGGAATTCGCACGCTAGTTATAGGTCTGCCATTACGAATGGATGGGAGTGAGGGTAGTTCCGCGCTTAAAGTGCGAAAATTTGCCGCTGCATTGGCAGAGCGCGTGAAGCACATTCCACTCATTTTCGTGGATGAATCTTTCACGACTTCTACTGCTGCGGCGAAGCTTCATGAGGCAGGGCGGAGCGCAAAAAGCCAGAAAATCATCATTGATCAAGTGGCTGCAGTGGAAATTCTCAACCTCTGGATGGGCGAAGAGCGCGATTTCCAATGATCACTCCCATTTCACGAATTTATCGTCTCTAGCTGTGCGACTCAAAATTACCATCGCCTATGACGGGCGCCCGTTCAACGGTTGGCAATCCCAAGCATGTGGTAACACTGTGCAGGACATCATCCAAGCGGCCATGGCTGAAGTGGCCAAGCGCCCCATCGCCATCCAAGGTGCTGGCCGGACGGATACGGGTGTGCATGCCTTGGCGCAGATTGCACATTTTGATGCGCCTTCAGAGATCAACATGAATCCATTCAATTGGGTGCCTGCGCTTAATTGCAAACTGCCGCCTACCATCCGCATCATGGCTTGCGAAGAAGTGCCAGCGGATTTCCATAGCCGCTTTTCTGCAATCGGAAAAGTATATCACTTCGATCTTTGTAGTGATCCCATCCTGCCGCCGCTCAAGGCGGGCCTTGCGTGGCATATCCCGCGGCAACTCGATGCGGATGTTCTGTGGGAAGCGCTTGCACTTTACATTGGCCGCCATGATTTTCACGCCTTCGCGGCTTACCGAGGTGGTGAGACAGCGGACATTGATTGGTGCAGAATGATCGAGTCCGTAGAGCTGACGACGTTGCAGGATGGCTATCAAATCACCTATCGGGGCGATGGATTTCTTTACAAAATGGTCCGTCTACTCACAGGCGGTGCGGTGCATGCCGCGCAGGGGAGAATTTCCATCACGGACCTCGCAGCGTTGCTTGATCAGCCGCCCGGAATTCCCTTGGGAAAATCTCCGCTATGTGCCCCAGCGGACGGGTTATTTCTCCAGCAGGTTGTGTATCCCGATGTCTAGAACTCGGATTTGAGGTCGGGTAATGTGACGAAATTGCCACCAAAACAAGGGTGTTAGGAAAACGACGCTAGGTTGTCATGTTAATGAACAAAACGAAATTATCAAGACACCATGAAGATCGACATTGTTACGGATACGTTCGCGCCAGATGTAAATGGGGTGGCCATGACTTTAGGGCGGCTTTGTGCTGGGATGAAACGGCGTGGGCATCGGATGCATGTGATTCACACCGGGGAATTTGCCCAAAAAGGCGAATCGTGTTCTGCGTCAGTGGCGCTTCCGGGTTATCGGGAAGTAAGAGTGGGCTTGCCAGAGCCGTTCAAGCTGCGTGCACGCTGGCTGAAAAAACGCCCAGATGCCATCTATGTAGCGACGGAAAGCCCGTTGGGTAAATCTGCACTGAAGGCTGCAAATGCCCTTGGAATTCCAGTGGCTGCTGGGTTTCACACAAACTTCCATCAATACATGGAGCAATACCGGATGGGTGGTTTGCAACCGGTAGCCATGGCCTATCTGAGAAAATTTCACAATCGTGCGGATTGCACGCTTACCCCATCGCGAGATGTGTTAGAACAACTCGAAGCAAATGGATTTAGCAATGTATATCTATTGGGGAGAGGGGTAGATACGGAGTTATACCATCCTGAGAAACGAAGTGAAGCCCTGCGTGCGGAATGGGGTGCCCGCCCTGGAAGCGCGGTGGTCATGATGGTGGGCCGAGTGGCAGCGGAAAAAAACTTCGAGCTTGCGATGGCGACGTTTGAAAAACTGCGTGAGGCCGTGCCAGATGTGCAGTGCGTAGTTGTGGGAGATGGACCATTGCGGGAAAAGCTCGCTGAAAAACACCGCTGGGTGCATTTCGTGGGGATGAAGGTGGGTGAACAACTTGCTAAGTATTATGCCTCTGCGGATGTATTGATTTTTCCCAGCGAGACGGAGACGTTTGGGAATGTATTGTTAGAGGCTATGGCCAGTGGGCTGGCTACAGTGAGCTATGATTATGCAGCGGCAGGCTTGCACGTGAGAGCTGGAGAAAATGGCTTTAAAGCGGCGAAGGGAGATGCTGATGGTTTCATGAACCATTCACTCATCGCAGTGGGTCTCCATTCACAGCACGGCATGCGCATTGCCGCACGAGAAGTCGCAGAGACTCTCGGCTGGGATCAAGTGGTGCGCGAATTTGAAGCTCGCCTAGAAAGTATTTCAAAAGACCGCCCAAATTGCAAAAAGCGGGGGAAACGGGCGAAGTATTCGTGCCGCACGGTTTTTCTATCGGATCTCCATTTGGGCACGCCAGATAGTAAGGCGAATGAAGTAGTGGAATTCCTCAAACATCTGCGCTGCGAGAAGCTAGTGCTCAATGGTGATATTATTGATGGCTGGGCATTGCGGCGAGGAGGCAAGTGGAGTGCCCGCCACAGCCGGGTAATCCGCAAGATTCTCAAAATGATGGAAAAGGAGAACACGGAGGTGATCTATCTGCGAGGTAACCATGATGATATTTTAGAGCGGTTTCTGCCACTTGCATTTGGCAGGCTAAAGGTGGGGAAAGAGCACATTCATGTAACTCCTGATGGGAAAAAGTATCTAGTGATTCATGGAGATGGTTTTGATAGTGTATCTACCAATCACAAGTGGTTGGCTTCGCTAGGAGCGGTAGGTTACGATTTTTTGCTAAAGGTGAATCGTGTTTATAATCAGTGGCGTGCATGGCGCGGTAAGGATTATTTCTCGCTCAGTAAGCGGGTGAAATCTAAAGTGAAGTCTGCTGTGAGTTTCATCGATAAGTATGAAATTCTTCTACAAGATCTCGCTCGCTTTAAAAGGTGTGATGGCATCATCTGCGGACATATCCATACTCCGGAGAACAAGCAAGTAGGCGACATTCACTATCTAAACTCAGGCGATTGGGTAGAGAGCATGACTGCGATCATCGAGCACCATGACGGGCGCATGGAACTCGTGCAATATGAGGAATTCATGGCGAGCCTCCAAGGGGACGTTGCAACGCCACAATTCGTGTCCGAAGGAATAGTGAATGAAGCCAAATTGCTGAGTTTGCCAAGCTGACTTTCACATTTCAGAAACAATTTTCAGAACATCCTCGGCTTGCTTATCTGTGGCGGCACTTAAGTCCTTCCAAACGAGTTTGCCGTCCTTAAACAGAAAAGCTTGGCGCTTTGCAAAGCCTATAGTCTTGGGAACACCGAATGCATCAATCACCTTTGAATCATCGTCCGCGAGGAGATCAAAAGGAAGTTTGTATTTTTCCTGAAAAGCTTTTTGGGACTTTGCAGTATCGCTACTGACACCGAGAATTCTAACTTTCTTCTCTGTCAGAACAGCGTAGGAATCACGCAGACTACAAGCTTGTTTGGTACATCCCGGTGTATCGGCCTTGGGGTAAAAATACACGAGTAGATAACCTGTCTTCCCATGGGCGGCGAGATCCACGAGTTTATCGTTTTGATTCTTTTGCGAAACAGACGGGATGCTAGCGCCAATTTCGATGGGTTGGCCTAGTGCATTGGCAGCAAACATCGCAGTTGAAATGGTTGTTAAAATTTGGGTCAAGCGCTTCATTTTTTAGAAGGTTGCACGTCCCGGATGTGGCGCAACCCCAAGTTTTTCCATCCCATAGCGTGTGCCGGGCAGGCCTTTTCTAACGAATGGCGCATATCTTGCTCCAATTCGTGAAATTGTGTCTTGTTGGTGGGCCAAGCACGGCAGCAAGATGTTTCCACCACATGCCTAGAAGCGGACTAAAACCAGAAGAAATCTATGAGGGCATACCCGCGTCACCGGGAATAGCCATAGCTCCCGTGCATGTGGTGGCGCGTGGATTCAAAGCTCCTGAGGTCTATGAAATTGAAGAAGCAGATGTGCCACGCGAGCAAGAGCGATTTAAAGAGGCGGTAGAATTAACGAAGCGGCAATTGGTGGATCTCCAAAGCCGCTTAGCAGACCTAGCCGGAGACAATGAGGCGGGCATCTTCGAGGCGCATGTAATGATCCTAGAAGATAGGTCTGTGGTGGACCGAGTGCATAACGCGATCGCTACCCGACAACAGAATGCGGAGTTTGCATTTTACGCAGTGATGCAGAATTTCCTCGAAGCCATGCGCCGGATCCCAGACCCATATCTGAGGGAACGGACGGCAGATATCGAAGATGTGGCGCAACGGGTGTTGCGTAATTTCATCATGGAAGATGGGAATCGACCGCAGGGGCCGGAAGATTTCCATATCTTGGTGGCTTATGATTTAGCACCTTCCGATACCGCATCCATGAATCGCCGCCATGTGATGGGCCTCGCGACTGAGCAAGGAAGCGTGAACTCTCACACTGCAATCTTGGCGCGCGCATTTGGAATTCCGGCAGTCGTGGGACTTGAAGGGGCTGTCATTGATGTGATGGCCCTCGCCCCTGCGATTATCGATGGTTACACGGGAAAACTGATCCTCCATCCCACGCCTGAAACGCTAGCTCGCTACAAAAGCTTGAGCGATGCGAAAGCCAAAGTCCGCAGCTCATTAGACGCGATGCGAGGTGTGGCGACGGCGACGGTAGACGGGCGCGAGCTTACGGTTTCTGCAAATATTGAGCTGATCGATGACTTACCTCTGGTGAAACGAAGTGGCGCCAAGGGCATCGGGCTGTATCGGACGGAGTTTCTCCTGCTCAATAGCGAAGAGATGCCGGACGAAGAACAGCAGATGGCAGTCTATTCCAGAGTGGCATCTGAGATGGAGCCGCACACGGTGATTGTGCGCACACTGGATGCGGGCGGCGATAAGCTACCCATCGAGCCGCTCACTGAGCCTGAGCCGAATCCGTTTTTGGGCTGGCGTGGGATCCGTGTCTCGCTCGCGAGGCCTGCAATGTTTCGCGAGCAAGTGCGTGCGGTTTTGCGGGCAAGTGCCTTCGGGAAGGTGGCGCTCATGTTCCCGATGATTTCAGGCTTATCTGAAGTGCGCCGGAGTAAAGAAATGGTCCGCCGCTGCATGGATGAGCTTTCGAAAGAAGGTGTTCCCTACGATGAAAATTTGCCAGTTGGGATCATGATCGAGGTGCCTGCGGCAGCAATCTGCGCGGATCTTCTAGCTCCCGAAGTGGACTTTTTTTCAATTGGCACCAATGACCTCATTCAATACACCGTCGCAGCAGATCGAGTGAATCCGCACGTCGCTGAGCTATATCGGCCCACTCACCCTGCGGTGATTCGCCTCATTAAGCGGACTATCGATGCGGCAACGGACAATGGAATCTGGACAGGCATCTGTGGTGAAATGGCAGGGGATGTGAGGCTCACTCCGCTGCTAATCGGGCTAGGAGTCGAGGAGCTATCGGTAGGCCCACAGCAAGTGCCGCGGGTGGGACAAGCGATTCGCTCACTGAGCTACGCCGAGTGTGCGGCGATGTCTGACGAGGCAATGCGCCACTCTCGCAGCCAAGGGATATTAGATTTATCCCTTTCGCTCGCGAAAAAGCACTACCCTGAGCTGCTCGACTAATCGCGGTCTGCCACGAATAGAGTGTGGGTGAAACGTTTTGCTTTGGGGTATGCTTTAGCACTCAGGGCCTCGACGTTTTTGAAAGAGTTCTTCAGTAAATTCGCAAAAGATTTATCAGGATGAGCGGACCAAAAGATCACGCGGCCCCCCGGGTGGAGGGCATTGCGAATGTGATGAATTCCGGCTTTACCATACAGGCGTTCGTTGCCTTTTTGCACAAACGGATCTGGCCCGTTATCGACGTCTAGCAAGATCGCGTGGTAGCGATCGGCGCCACAGCGAGCGATGAGATCATAGACATCTTTGAGATGAATCGTAACGCGGGGATCGTCTAACAATTTTCCATTCACCGTTTGTAAAAACTCGCGATTCCACTGAACCACCTCTGGCAATAATTCAGCCACATGCACTTGGGCATCTAGGCCTGTGAGGGAGAGCACACGCTTGAGGGTGAAGCCAAAGCCTAGGCCACCGATCAATATCCTCGGCTTGGCAGGTAGCTTGTGACAGGAAAGTTCTGCCATTTGTTCCTCAGACGAGGATGCGGTGGTGCTCATCAATTGCAGCCCTGCGACCTTGAGGAAATGCTCGCCATCGTGCTCATGCAGCGTGAGCTGAGCGCCATCAGGGGTTTTGCAAGTAGCAAGAGTGCGGGTAATTTTCATGAATGGGTAGGCGCTGGCGAGACTGTGGCTGGCACGGTGATGTGGCAAATCATTCGGCACGCCGGGGCATTGATTGGTATTTCATAGCCTTGTTTTCATAAGTCATCGCCTCGCATCATGGTACTTGCGCCTGAGCGAGTCCCTCTCCAAAGTTCCAAAACAAATTATGAATGAGCGGCGCGTAGTTATCACCGGCATCGGTTGTATCTCTCCATTGGGCAACGACTTGGAGAGCACATGGGAAGGTTTAAAAAATGGAAAAAGCGGGATTTCCCTGATCTCGCAGGTAGATACCTCAGCCTTCGATTGTAAAATCGCAGGGGAGATCAAGAACTTCGAGGCCGATGGTTATTTTGGTGTTCCCAAGGATGCCAGACGCTCTGACCGCTATGTGCAATTTGCCGTCGCCGCCTCGAAAATGGCCATGGCGGACTCAGGCGTGGATGTCTCTAAAATCGATCCCCGGCGCTTCGGGGTGATGGTGGGAAGTGGTATTGGCGGACTTTCCACCCTTGAGCGGGAGCACTCAACATATCTCAATAAAGGCGCAAAACGAGTTTCGCCTTTTACGATTCCGATGATGATTTCCAACATCGCGAGTGGCATTATCTCAATGGAATTTGGCCTGCTTGGGCCGAACATGGTAATCGTCACGGCATGTGCAACTTCGAATCACAACATTGGAGAAGCATGGCGGATTATCAAGTTTGGTGATGCGGATGCGTTCCTCTGCGGCGGTGCCGAGGCTGCCATTTTGCCGATGGGCCTTTGCGGTTTCGGCAACATGAAAGCTCTCAGCACTCGAAACGACGATCCGCAGGGTGCGTCCCGCCCATTCGATAAAAATCGCGATGGCTTCGTGATGGGAGAGGGTGCAGGCGTGGTGGTGATTGAAGAGCTCGAGCACGCCCGAAAGCGTGGTGCTAGAATTTATGCAGAACTCATCGGCTACGGTGTAAGCGCTGATGCTTTTCACCTCAGTGCCCCCTCGCCCGATGGCAGCGGCCCTGCGTATGCGATTCAGATGGCGCTCCGGCATGGCAAAAAAAACGTCACAGATGTACAATACCTCAATGCCCATGCCACCTCCACGGGGCTTGGCGATATTGCGGAAACCAAGGCCATCAAGCTTGCCTTCGGAGACTACGCGAAGAATGGCCTTATGGTGAGCTCCACCAAATCCATGACAGGCCACATGCTCGGAGCTGCGGGTGGCATTGAACTCATCGCCAGCGTGATGGCCATCAAGGATGGTGTGATTCCACCCACCATCAATATCGAGGAGCAAGATCCTGAGTGTGATCTTGATGTGGTGCCAAATGTGGCCCGCGAAGTCCCAGTGAAGGTCGCGCTGAGCAATAGTTTTGGCTTTGGTGGGCACAATGCATCAGTTTTAGTTAGCAAATTTGAGTAGTTTTTGAGTTATGGAAAATCCACTGATCCGCCAAGCGAGCATCATTCCATTCGGCGATACAGATGCGAGTGGCTGGATGCATTTTCCTAACGTTTTCCGGTATGTGGAAGCAGCAGAACATCAATTTCTCCGAGAGTCCGGGCTAATGGTTTTTGATCGTGCGCAAGGTGGATGGCCACGCGTCAAAGTATCCTGTGATTTTAAGCGTCCGCTCCAGTGTGGCGATGTCATCGAAGTACAGCTTGCCATTTCTCGACTTGGCGCATCCGCAGTGACTTGGGATTTCGAGGTGCTGAATGCCGAGGGAGAAATCGCTTCGTTCGGTAGCATAACCAACGTCCGCGTGAACCACTTGGGCCGCCCACAGCTCCTCACGGATCACGAGCGCCAGCAGCTAGAGCGCGCAGTGAATCAGCCCTAAACCATGGAAGATTCTCCCACCACTCAAGGTCGCATCATCCTTGTCCCCACACCCATCGGGAATCTCTCAGACATCACGTTGCGCGCCTTGGAAATTTTACAAAGTGCAGACCGCATCGCCTGCGAAGATACTCGCCATTCCGGGCAATTGTTAGCGCATCATGGCATCTCGGGAAAGCCGCTCATTTCACTCCACGAGCACAACGAAGCCCGCCGGGTGCCGGATCTCATCGCCGCAGCGAGATGGGGTGAGACTATTGCCGTCATCAGTGATGCCGGGATGCCGGGTATCTCGGATCCCGGCTACCGCCTCGTGCAAGCTTGCATCGAGTGTGGCATTCCATTGGAAGTTTTACCCGGTCCATCCGCCGTCATCACTGCTCTCATTGGATCAGGTTTTCCTTGTCACGCCTTCCGTTTTGGCGGTTTTCTATCGGTGAAATCGGGTAAACGCCGCACTGCTCTGCATGCAGCCTTGGAGTCAGGAGAAACCGCTATATTCTTCGAATCTCCTCACCGGATTCTTTCAACCTTGGAGATTCTAGCAGACATTGATGCCGCTGCCCGCACTTGTGTTGCTCGCGAGCTTACCAAAAAATTTGAGAATTATCATCGCGGCACTGCTGCTGAAATTTTAACGTATTTTGAGTCTCACCCAGCGAAGGGAGAGATAGTTTTGTTGGTGCATCAGGCTCATGATGCAATCTTGCCTACCGATGAAGCATCCCCTTATTGAAAGAGACCTCTTGTTTTGGAAAGACCACTTGGCCATCTAGTGCAAGTGATGTCATCCGCCAAACATGCGCCTTTGCGAGAATGGGCCTTTGGATTCGCTCGACGAAGTATTGTGGCCACACGGACCCATCCTGAGCAGTGCGATAATCGGAGAAAACCACATCCACATCGGCACCTTGAGTGGAATCCATGCCGTTGAGGGAAAACTGAAAGCGCCGAAGTAGCCCACTTTTCTTACTTACCCACGCCACAAAGAAATCCTCTGAGGCATATCCAAAGCCGGGCTTCACTCGCCCGCTCACAAGCTGGCAGATTTCGCCCTCACAAGTTGCCTCAGGTTGCATTGATAAATCACGGCCATTGGCCAGCAACCAAGATGGCCCGAAAAGGAAAACAGTGTAGGCATCTGCTACTAATGCCGCTGCTTTCTTTACCTCAGTATCA
>JAYULG010000111.1:0-16545 GCA_043763755.1 Akkermansiaceae bacterium
GCTCGCTGGGGTGGCCATCTTACTGGTCTATCGGCGCATCCATCCCATCGATTGGCTGGGGCTACGGTGGCCGCAGTGGCCATGGATTTTCGTCATCGCCCCCTGCACGGTCTTCGTGATGTGGATGGTCTTCGGCGCACTTCAGTTCGGTGGCTACATGCGCTGGATCGAGTCGCTCGGGGTGGAATCCACGCAAGATACGGTGAAACTTTTACAAACGTCCAAGGACCCACTGCTTCTCGGGCTGATGGCATTTGCCGCCGTGATTGCTGCACCATTGTGCGAAGAAATCGTCTTTCGTGGCTACCTATACCCGGCGGCAAGGCGCTTTGCAGGGCCATGGGTGGCAGGGGTATTCACGGCGCTGGTATTCGCCTCCGCGCATGCGAGTTTAGCAGCACTATTGCCGCTCTTTATTTTCGGGCTGGTGCTGGTATTTGTTTATGAAAAAACGGGTTCGTTGTGGGCACCCGTCGCCATCCACCTCTGCTTCAATGGCGCCACCGTCGTCGTCCAATTAGCCGCCCGCTGGCTGGATCTTCCACTGGATCCTTCATTGTGAAAATATTGTCAGACATTGGAGAAGATCGCCTCATCGAGCGGCTCATCGCCCTTGTCCCACGGTCTGCGGACCCTGCTGCGGGGCCTGGGGACGATTGCGCGGTGATCGATCCCGGGCCTTTTTCCCCCACCCTGCTTTTGCTCAAAACGGACGCGCTCGTTGCCCACGTCCACTATCTCCCAGACACTCCCCCACGGGCGGTGGGCTGGAAGGCGGTGGCACGCGTGATCTCAGATTTCGCAGCAATGGGTGGCCACCCGGAGCATTTCCTCGTCACTCTTGCCCTGCCGGCCACTACCGAGATCGCCTGGGTGGAGGACCTGTATCGCGGCATGGGTGATGCTTTAAAAAAATTCGGCGGCGTTCTCGCAGGGGGGGAAACGTCCAGCATCCCAGCAGGGTCCGCAGCGGTCATCTCCATCTCAGCAACCGGCAGCGTGGCGCGGGAAAATCTTGTGTTGCGCTCGCAGGGCCGCCCGGGCGATGTGCTGTTGGTGACGGGTGCCCTAGGTGGCTCGCTGCGTGGCAAACACCTAAGTTTCGACCCACGGCTCGCGGAGGCAGCATGGCTAGTCTCGCGCTACAAGCCCACCGCGATGATGGATCTCTCGGACGGCCTCAGCAAAGACCTCCCGCGGCTCGCGGCTGCTTCTAATTGTGGGTTTTTGGTAGATCATTCTGCGCTCCCACTCACTGCAGGATGCACTGCGGCCAATGCCATCGCAGATGGTGAGGATTTCGAACTGTTATTCGCCATCCAGCCTAAGCGAGTGGCGGGGTTGATGATGGAATGGGTGGCTGCATTTCCAGAAATACCACTCACCGTCATCGGGCAGCTCGTTGTGCAAGGAGAGGGCCACTCACTCGAAGGCGGCTGGGATCATTTCAAATGACAGCAACTTTCCGAGTGGTTGTGGCGTCTCGCCGCAAGGAATCAAGGGCATTGCTGCGAGACGCAGCAACCGCGTTCAACTCACTAGGCATCACCACTATACCTTCCCGCGCTTTTTCGGCAGCTTCTTGGGCGGCGCGGTGGCGAGTGGCTTCGCTTTTTTCTGTGCCATTTCCCTCGTCCGCTTCCTCCAATCTTGGCGGGGCAGCTTCTCGCCTGGGATGGGCGGTGGGATAGGGGCGTAGTAATCAAAGCCGCGCAGCCGCTTGCGCTCGAGCCGCTGGGCAATGAATAGCTCGAGAATCTGTAGAAGGTTCAAATCTTGTTTAGGCACGAAGCTGAGTGCCTCGCCCGCCGCTTCCGCCCGCCCCGTCCGTCCGATGCGATGCACGTAATCCTCGGGATTGACCGGAAAATCATAGTTGATGACGTGCGTGACCCCATCGATATCGATTCCCCGCGCCACAATATCCGTGGCGACTAAGACTTGAACGTTTCCGTCCTTGAAATCTTGCAGCGCCTGATTCCGCTGCTCCTGTGAGCGGCTGGAATGGAGCTTCGCCACGCGGATGCCAGCCAGCTTGAGCGCATTGGTGAGGTGATTTGCCCCGGCCTTCATCCGCACGAATATGAGCACGCGCTGGAGCTTTGGTGAACGCAATAGATCTAACAGCATCGCCGTTTTTAAATGCGCAGGCACCTCGTAAACCGCTTGCGTCACCGTATCTGCGGGGTTCGAGCGCTTTCCGATCTGCACCATCTTCGGCTGATATTGGAAGCGCCGCGCGAGAGATTCCACTGCCTTGGAAAGAGTGGCGGAGAACATCAAAGTCTGCCGCCGCTTGGGTAAGCTGCTGACGATGGTTTCAATATCCGGGAGAAAACCCATGTGCAACATGCGGTCCGCCTCATCTAGCACGAGCACCTCGAGTTGGGAAAAATCCACCTGATGCCGGCCAAGTAGATCAATGAGCCTACCCGGCGTGGCGACAATGCAATGCACGCCTTTGCGGATGGATCTAATCTGCGCATCCTCATCCACCCCACCATAAATGGCGGCCACGCGGATGGATAAATATTGGCCGTAGCTGCGGATGTTTTCCATGATTTGCACTGCCAACTCGCGTGTAGGAGCGAGGATGAGCGTTCGCGCACCACGCGGCTGACCGTGGATATTTCCCGCAGAAAGCCGGTGAAGGATGGGCAGTACAAACGCCGCCGTCTTACCCGTGCCCGTCTGCGCGATGGCGATCAAATCATGCCCCTGCATCACCTTAGGAATCGCCGCCACCTGCACTGGGGTAGGGCGCTCGTATCCTGCTTTTTGAATCGCCCGGAGAATCCCGGCTTCCAGTCCAAACTTACTAAAGGGCATCCGCAAAAACTAGCGACCTAACCCAGCGATTGGAACGAAATTAGTGAAAATGACTCTTTATTGCTATAGAAATCTAGATTGAAAAGTCTCTGGGGAGAGACGAATCTCGCGACGACAAAACCCAAATAAACTATATGCAGCGCTCCACTTTCAAAATCATCGGTTGGCTATTTTTAGCCATGGCAATGATACCTCATGCGATTGCATTACCTCCGCCTCAGCCTTTCGCCTACGGAGCAGATCTTTCTCTAATTCAACATGTCGAGAAACACGGTGTGCAATTTCGGCAGGAAAACCAAGTGCAGCCGGGCTTACAAATTTTTCGCGACCATGGCTGTAATTTCATCCGCTTGCGCCTTTTCGTGAATCCGGATGGCACCGCTGGCCAAGTAAACACACTCGCATATACACTGGATCTTGCCGAGCGGGCACAAGCTCTTGGCATGCGGATTTTGCTAAATTTTCACTACTCAGATCAATGGGCTGATCCGAACAATCAATCCATTCCACAGGCATGGAAAGACCTTGCAGGAGATGCACTTTGCCAACGGGTGCGCGAATACACTCGTGAAACACTTGCAGCATTCCTCCTGCGTGGCTGCCTGCCGCAGATGGTGCAGATCGGCAACGAAATCAATCATGGCATGCTGTGGCCCATCGGCGGCCCACTGCATAAAGACAACGGGCAGGAGAAATGGATTGCCTTGGGGCATCTTCTCAAGGCTGCCGCACAAGGGGTGCGCGATGCCGATCCTGATGGCACCATCTCTATCATGGTGCATCCGGCAAATGGCGGCCATGCAGAAGCAGCCGTTGGTTTTTTTGATAACGTGGTCGCGCAGTCTGTGCCATTCGATGTGATAGGTTTAACTTACTATCCATTTTGGAATGGCAGCATCACAGATTTAACCCGGACGATGCATCAATTAGCGGAACGATGTAAGCGACCAATCTACGTCGTGGAAGTCGGCAAAAATTGGAATGGTGATCCTGAAGCAAAACCGTTTCCGGACACGCCGCTCGGGCAAAAAGATTTTCTTGAAGCTGTGATTGATGCGCTGCGTGAAGTTCCAAATGGTCTAGGGCAAGGATTTTTCTATTGGGCGGGAGACTGGGTGCAGTCTCCTAAATGGTTGGAAAATCCAGACAGTGGCATGAAATGGGAGCAACGTGCGCTGTTCGATTTCGAAGGGAATGACCTGCCAGCTGTAGAACTTTTTCGTGGTGGAAACAAAGAACTGAACCAACTAGATCATCTTCTCACAGAGTGAGCAATGCAGCGGATCGCTGCATTGCTCACCACACCATGCGGCCGATCTGCCTCAACTGATTTTTTTCAAATACTTCGCTTGGTTTGCTTCGAATTTCTTAACACAAGGCTTGCAACAGAATTTGATTTCTTGGCCGTTGTAGTTTTTCACGATTTCACCACCCATGCTATCGAGATCATTGTCAGTGACGATGCAGGTCTTCAGCGGATATGCTTTAGTTTTGGCTGCTTGCACGGAGACAGGTGCTGATTGGGGTGTCGCGCAGGCATTGAGGGTGATGCTAAATAGCGCTGCGGTGAGTAATGCGAGTTGTGTGGTTTTCATGAGTCAATATATGTTCGTTTGTTTGCTTTTGCAATGGCATGAGTGCCATCAAAAGCGGATGAGAATTCCGGCACCAAGGCCGTATTCGCTGTGGTAAGTGGCAGTCAAGGAGGTGCTGCGAGTCAGAGTGTAGTCTGCCCCAGCGCTCCATTCCCAGTCAGTTCCAGTATCGTAGAAAACCTCGCCATAGGCACCGAGACGCGGAGTGAGCTGAAATCGCTTGGCAAGTGTGAGGCGGGCATCCCCTTCACTATCGATGGAAACATTTGACCATAGCATGAGCGGTAAGCGGTAGTTAATGCCTGCGATGAAGCGATCCTCCGCGTCCGCATCATTGGTAAAACGATAGCCAGCGAAGACTTGGAAATTTGGTGAAAAATAACGCTGATAGAGTGCATCGATTTCATATTGCGTGTCATCCACCTTTCCCCAACCGATTTCCCATGCGAGCTGGAGGTCGTTCTTTGGATTCATCCAAGTGAGAAGCCCTTCACTCATGTGGCTTTGGAGTGTGGCTGAACCAAAGATATAACTCATGTCATGTCCATGCTCACCGAGGCTGGAAGGGTGCGAAGGCATTGCCGCTGGAGTGAGCTGAGAAGCGTTGGATTTTACTTCGTCTTCATAGCGGAAGACGCGGGCCATACCAGACATCATGTGATAGAGAATGTGACAATGAAACATCCAGTCATGGGCTTCATTTGCCTCAAACTCCACGGTGCGCTTCGTCATTGGCGGCACATCCACAGTATGCTTGAGCGGCGAGCGGGCACCATTTCCCATCAGCAGGCGGAAGAAGTGGCCGTGGAGGTGAATGGGGTGATGCATCATGGTATCGTTCACGAGTTCCAACTCGATGATCTCGCCTTTTTTGATGATGATGTAGGGTTCCTGCGCCATGGTTTTCCCATCGAAGGACCAGATGTAGCGGCTCATGTCACCGGTGAGATGTAGCGAAATTTTTCGGCGCGGAAGTTTAGCGGGGAGTGAAGTATCATTTATAGCTTTGAGAACGCGGTAGGGCGAGCCCGGGCGTGGCAAGTTAAGTGAGGCGCGCGGGTTTTCCTCTTGTTCTTCGAGGGCAAGATTAAGCATCTCATCCATTTGATATAGGTTCGGCTTTGGTGGATCACTTGCGGGATGGAGTTTACCACTGCCGAAAAATGCAGAAACGTGGCCGCTGCCATCTTGAGTGGTAGCACGGAATTCATATTGACCTGTGGAAGGAATCGTAATGATCACATCATAAGTCTCTGCAATGGCCATCATGAAACGCTTCACTTTTACGGGCTGCACAGGTGGCCCATCTGCGGCTACGATCATCATCGGCCCGGCGGAAGAGTGTAGATAAAAGTAGGTAGCAGCACCGGCATTGACGAGGCGCAATCGCACACGCTCGCCAGGCTTGCCATCAATGCGGGTCTGGCGTTGCCCATTGATAAGAAACGCATGGTAACCTACATCTGATACATCCATAGGAGCCATCCGGTCCCACTCGCGTTTGAAATAATCTTTGATATTCCCGCTCTGCGCGGCACCGAGAATGGATTGCGAGTTACGCCGCATCAGGCCAAAGTAGTCACTGCCCCGCATGAGCATGCGCATGACTTCCTTCGGATCGGTATCGGTCCAGTCCGATAAAATCAACACCTGCTCGCGGTCCGCCGTGGTGGCTTCACCACCGCGCGGGTCGACGACGATGCCACCATACACACCGCTCTGTTCTTGGAGATGAGTGTGAGAATGGTACCAATAAGTTCCACTATGCTTCAGCGAAAATTGGAAAGTATGTGTCTGACCAGGCAATATAGGTGGGGTAGTGACATGCGGCACTCCATCCTCTTTGTTGGGTAATAGTAAGCCGTGCCAGTGGGTGGATGTCGTTTCATCTGGAAGATCATTGTGAACCCGGATGCGGGCGAAGTCTCCCTCACGGAAGCGCAACGTAGGGCCGGGAATGCCGCCGTTGATGGTCAACACGCGGACGAGTTTACCCGCAGGACTTTGGCGACTCTCTGCAATGCGTAAATCATACTCGATCACACGTTGCCCGGGTGCTGGCTGGATCAACTTGCAAGTCTCACAGGCCATCAAACTGGAGATTGTGAAAACACTCATTAAAATGATTTGGAATAGATGATTCATAGAATGTAGCGTGACGAGAATTGTCCTTATATTAGTAGCATCATCAAAGCCATAATGAGCATCGCTCCGTCCTCAATGATGGTGACGGTGGACATGGGGAGATTAAAAACCGTGCCAAGGCATGCGCAGCGGATGGCTTGCTTCGATAGCACTGCTTTCAAGACACCTGCTAAACTCACGGCCATCACTACAGCAGTGATCACATTTACGGCAAATGGTTGCACATTTGCGATGTATGCGAGGCCGAGTCCAAGCTCGATGAATGGATAAATATAACCATAGCCGGGCCATACTTTCGCGATTAGGTCATAGCTACGGTAAGCATCCGCAAAGCCACGCAAATCAAGCATCTTGAAAAATGAAAATGCGATGAAGAACCCGCCCATGAAAGTCCACATGGCCAGCGAGGCATCCCAGGCTCCGGTTGCGATGAGGACACAGGCGGTAGTCGTGAGAAGATAGACTAATAGAATAATGAGTGGACGGTACGTAATGCCATCTGGCGGAGGTAGCGGTTCGGCTTCGGCAGCCGTGCGGTAATTTCCCAACGGGGCGAGCCATTCGTTTAACTCTACTGAAGTAAAATTTCGTTTCACATGCGCTACCGCTTGCGGCGGCTGGAGAGTGACAGTGACTGATTCCACATCAGGGAGTTCGCTGAGGCGTTGTTCGATTTTTGCCACACAGCTGCCACAGGTCATACCACTGAGGGCGATGGTTTGCTGATGGGCATTCATGTAGTGAGGGATTTAAGTTCTCCGTGCGAGGGCGGGGAGAATTGGAAACTTACCATTTCTATCAATAATACACCGTTCAACCGCAAAACCCTTTTTATTCGTTGTTAAAGAATATGAGTCCGCGGCGGCGAGCACGATCATTCATACGGAAAATGGCCTCTTGGCTTATTATCACCGGAAAACAGCCGAATCCCGCGCGAGGAGTTCGCCATTACCTACTAGGACGAAGTCGCCCGATTGATCTAAAATGTTCCATCCAAGCGGTGCGTAGTATTGTTTGAAGCTCCTAGAGCGGATGATGCCATACGCGGGCCGATTTTTGAACAATTCGGCGAAATTCTCGCCATCTTTCACGGCGCGGGCCCGTTGCTCTGGATTCATGGGCAGCACGATATCCGCATCCTTCTCAGTGATGTGAATGACTTTCTGCAAATAGAATTCCACTCCATGCGCACGCACGCCATGTGCAAAGATGGCGGCGGTCTCAGCGTCGGGTTGTTTTTGGATTGTTTGAACCAAAGACCGTACGCTGGCTTGCTGCCGCATCCAAGGATCTGACCATGGCATGAGTCCGGCGACGATTGATAAAAACACGAGAAATGGCACGGCCACTCGGCAAACTTTGCGGACATCGGTAAAGCGCGTGCTGATGGCGAGGGCGAACGCCGGCATCAAAGGCAGCACATAGGTGAGCAGTTTCGAACCGCTCAAACTCAAGATAATCAATGGCAAGACCGTCCAGCCGAGTAGCAGCCCTTGAGCGGGTGTTATCTGCTTTGCGCGGATGTTCAGCCACGCTTGCCGGATGAGGCTGGGGATAAGGAAACTCCACGGTAGCAACCCAGCGATGAGGATGGGAGCAAAAAACCAAAAGGGTTTCGAGCGCCCGTGTTTACTTGAAGCAAAGCGATCCAGCAATTCGAAGCGCCAGAAATACTCAAAAAGCGATGGTTTCATCACAGCCAGTACGATGAACCAAGACAGCCCGATGAGCATCGTTAGAAAGATCCCCCGAATCCATGGAAAGCCCACGCGCGGCACGCTCCGGTCCCGCGCAAGATGGGTTCCCAGCGCGGCACACAGCGGAACCACCAGTGCCATCGGCCCTTTTGTCAGGAAGCCTAGACCCATCATGATGAAAAACAGCCAGCACCGCTCATAGACCAGCGCTGCGATGGCCGCAGTGATGAAAAAGCTCATCAACATGTCCGGGGTGAGCACCCGCGCGAGGACGAAAAACAGGAGAGTCGCGACCAGCACGATGGCGGCGATCCGCGCCCGACTCTCGCCCCATAGCCGCCGCGCAATCGCCATGGTGAGCAGGAGGATGCCACATGCAGCGAGCGCGGAGGGCAGCCGGGCAGCCCACTCATTGAAGCCAAAAATTTTCATGGAAACCGCCGTGCACCAGTAGATCAACGGCGGCTTTTGGAGATGCTCGTATCCATTGAGATGCGGCACTAGCCAACTGCCGCCAGCCACCATTTCCCGGGCCACCTCGGCATAGCGCCCTTCGTCTGGTTCGTTCAATCCACGGGTGCCCAAAAAGACGAAAATTACTGCGAATATCAGCCAGAGTCCGGGCCATAGCCTGGGATTTTTTGCAAAGAGGTCACTCATGAAATTTCGGGCAGGGGAAGCGTCTGCTGCCGAACCACCACACGCCCATCATGTCGAGCGCAGGCCTCCACAGCATCGCCATCAACCCGTATTTTGAAAGTCCTGCCGTGCGTTCCCGATGCGGCACGGCCATTTCCACCACCTTGAAACCTCCGATGACCGCAAGCGCAGGCATGAATGAATAAAGCGTGCGCAAAGGAATGAAAGCACCGCATACCTCACGGCGCATTACCTTCAGAGCACACCCGGAATCGCTGACACCATCTTTTAGGAAAATTTGCCTTACGGTGTTGGCCGTACGAGACATCATTTTCCTCAGATGGGAGTCCATACGCTGCGCCCGCACACCCGCCACCATGTCGGCATTTGAGACGTTCAACCGAGAAATCATTGCTTGCAGCGCGGACGGATCATTTTGCCCATCCCCATCGAGAATGGCCACAAGCTCGCCATTGACTTTCTGAAATGCAGTCCAAAGTGCGGCTGCCTGGCCGCTATTTTTCACATGGCGGAGCACACGAAGCTGCGGCCATGACCGCGCGATTTGTTGCAGTTTTTGTCCTGTGTCATCCGTGCTTCCATCATCCACGGCCACCACTTCGTAGGTCAAACCCAAGGCATCAAGGGCTGACCTCAATTCGCCAAGCACAGTCAGGATGCTCTCACCTTCGTTAAAAAAGGGCACCACGGCGGATAGTTTCAGCCCACTCTCGGGGGGATGGGGCAGCGTTGGCACGGGTCGGGCAAATGGTGTCCCTGCATTGCCCCGTCTCATGGTGGGGGATTTCAATGAAGCTGGGATTTCAGCACTGCAACCTGCGATGGGTTTCTCAGCAATTCGATCAAGCAGTTGTCTCATGAGTGAGCTTTGTTTACATGCCCGACGATGAGAATTCGATGAGTCCGAGGAAAAACTATAAATTCAGATTGCTTTGATTTTCCATGATATCACCACGGCACCCGCGACAATTAACAGACCACCTACGACGTGCTGAAAGGTAAGTTTTCTCTGAGGAACCATACCGAAAGGACGACTGCGCCCACCACGCTTAGCTTGTCGGTGGGGGCGACGGGCGAAGGATCGCCCAAGTGCAGGGCACGGAGGTCACATCTCTACGAAATCCCATTGGATCTCTCATGCTCTCCTCATCTAGAGCTCCCTATTTTGCCGTTTGATTGGAATCAACCACACCCGCCATTAAAAAGATCGCCCAAGTTACTTGTCTTTTTTGGATCATGAAAATCTGCGCCACCACACTCGGTGAGACGGCAGGTGATCTTCTATCGATGACCATGAACGTCGGTTATGCGTTCAGTTCATTGATTCTCATCGCTTTGTTTGCGGTATCTCTGGTCGCACAGCTGAGGGCCACGAAATTCCACCCTGCGCTTTTCTGGACGGTGATTCTCACCACCAGCACGGCTGGCACCACAATGTCCGACTTCATGGATCGCAGCCTAGGGCTCGGCTACGCGAGAGGCTCGTTGATCTTGGCCATTTCCTTAATCGCGGTTCTAGTGGCATAGTATTATTGCGAGAGAGATTTGTCACTCGGCAGTATTCAGACTCGCAAGGCAGAGATTTTCTACTGGATGGCAATTCTGGTTTCCAACACCTTAGGGACCGCATTAGGGGATTATTTGGCTGATGACTCTGGTCTCGGTTTTCTGGGTGGTGCTGCGGTAGTCGGGAGTGCTCTAGGGTTTGTGGCGTTCGTCGCGTATTTTACCACGTGGAACCGGACCGTTTTGTTCTGGAGTGCATTTGTCCTAACTCGCCCATTTGGAGCCACCTTCGGCGATCTCCTAACAAAGCGCACAGACAAAGGGGGACTGGGCTTTGGAACCTTAGGTTCGTCTGCGATCTTGGCCTTAATCCTCGTGGGATTCCTGTTTTACACGCACTGGAAAGAAAACACCAAGGCTCGCGCGTCTTCTTGAGATTTGTAAAACCATTGGACTCTAATTCTTGTGCTCAAGGCGGCAGAGGTTTTGATACATTAAGCGTTGGAGAGGTTCTCGCCATCGTGCGTGCTGCTACTAAATAAGACAAAGATTGATACCCCTCCGAGAATCGCGGTGAAAATCCACGCGGCGGGCGAAAATCCAACTTTCGTAACGAGGAAACCGGCAAGTGGATACGTGATTCCCCACCCAGCGTGACTGAGCGCAAAGTGCGCCGCGAAAATGTGCGGGCGCTCTTCGCCACGACTATCGGAGGCAAGCAATTCGCTGCCACGGACGCCGAGTATGCTGTAGCCCGCGCCGATGCAAAACCACGCGGTGACGACTACTGCATATTGCGGAACAATGGCCACTGCGGCGAGCGCGAGCAGCATAACCGGGCCGGACGCATTCACGCTGACGTTTCTAGCACGAGTGGGAATTTTGGAATAGATGAGTGCGCCGCAGACCGAGCCAATGCCGAATGCACCCATCACCCAAGCGTAGGCGGTATCGCTTAGGCGCATGTCCACTTTGATCAGATCCACCGTGGCAACGATGACAAAGGCTCCGGCAATGCTAGTTTGCAGGGCGAGAAACAAAGACTTCCGCAGTGGCAAACGATGAAACATGGCAGATAGCCCGTGGCCTACCGAGACTCGCTCCTTCTTCTCTCCCGTCGGAATCTCCGCCGTTAGGCGCGGCAGGCCAATGAGCAGTGCGGCGCTTACCAAGAAGGTGAGAGCATCGACCATGAAATTTCCGCGAAATCCGAAAAGGACGATCACCAGCGCCGCCATCGACGGGCTGAGAATGTTCGCCGCATCGTAGGCGATTGAGCCGATGGCTGCCGCCCTAGGATATTGCGCGGGTGTCACCACGTCCGGGATCACTGCCCTATAAATTGGAGTAAAAATCGCAGAACCCAGATTAAGCAACACGGCGAGTGCGTAGATTTGCCAGACATTATCCACAAAATAGAAGCCGGCCAGCACCCCACAACGCATCAGGTCCGATGCTACCATCACCCGCCGTGCGCCAAACCGCGCGGCGATTTGGCCCGCCCATGGCGAAAAAATGACGATGACAATAATCCGGATCGCCAACGTCACTCCAAGCACCTCGGAAGCGGATCCTCCCACGAGCTGATGGGCTAATAGGCCAAGTGCCAGCGATGACAAGCCACTGCCGATGAGGCTAAGGCCGTGGGCCCAGAAGAGCTGCTGAAAAATACGATTTTTCCAAAGCGAGGGAATGGATTCGGTCGGTGGGGTCATGACGGTTTTTAAGCAGTAGTAGCCTCGGCTTCCTTGCGGCGGAAGATACGGTAGAGGCCTGGCAAGACGATGAGTGTGAGCAGGGTGGAGGAGATGATTCCGCCGATGACCACGGTGGCCAATGGCCGCTGGACTTCGGCTCCGGTGCCGGTGGCGAGCGCCATTGGGACGAAGCCGAGCGAGGCGACGAGGGCAGTCATGAGCACGGGACGCAGGCGGGTGAGTGCACCTTGGATCACGGCCTCGTCCAGGGCCATGCCGTCTTTCCGCAGGTCATTGATGAAGGAAATCATCACCAGCCCATTGAGCACGGCGACGCCTGAGAGCGCGATGAAACCGACGCCGGCGGAGATCGATAACGGGATGTCCCGCAGCCACAGGGCGAGGATGCCGCCGGTGAGGGCGAGCGGCACGCCGGTGAAGACGAGCAACGAGTCGCGAACGTTGCCGAAGGTCATAAAGAGCAGCGAGAAAATCAGGATGAGTGCGATGGGAACGACGATTTTCAACCGTTGCGAGGCAGAGATGAGTTGCTCGAAAGTGCCGCCCCAAGTGATCCAGTTGGCGGGTGCGAGTTTCACATCGCGAGTTTTTTCCTGCGCCTCGGCGACGAATGACCCGAGGTCGCGGCCACGGACGTTGGCTGTGACGACGACGCGGCGCTTGCCATTTTCGCGGCTGATCTGGTTCGGACCCGGGCCGACCTCGAAATCGACGAGTTCGCCAAGTGGAATGAATGCGGGCATGCTGGTGGGTCCGGCGACGGAAATGCGAACGGGGATGTTTTTCCACGCATCCATGTCAGTGCGGAGATTTTCCGGCAGGCGGAGGATGAGCGGAAAGCGGCGGTCGCCCTCGAAAATTTCGCCAGCTTGCTTGCCGCCAATCGCGATTTCGATGACTTCTTGGACCTCGGAAACGCTGAGGCCGTAGCGGGCGAGTGCATCATATTTCATGTTTACGCTGAGGAGTGGCAAGCCAGTGATTTGCTCGACGCTGACGTCTTGGGCACCGGGGATCTTTTCGAGAATCTCGCCGATTTCCTTGCCGGAGGTGAGCAATTGATCGAGGTCATCGCCAAAGATTTTCACTGCGACATCGCTGCGGACCCCGGCGATGAGTTCGTTGAAGCGCATTTGGATGGGCTGGAGGAATTCATACTTGGTGCCGGGAACTTGCTCGAGCGATTCGGACATTTTTTGGATGAGCGTTTGTTTGGACATCGTGGGATCTGGCCATTGTGAGCGCGGTTTGAGCATGACGAAGCCGTCCGCCACGCTGGGTGGCATGGGATCGGTGGCTACTTCTGCAGTGCCAATTTTCGAGAAAGTCTCTGCGACTTCAGGAAATTTCATGAACGCCTTTTGCACCGAGTTCTGCATGTGGATGGCTTGCGAGAGGCTGGTGCCGGGGACGCGCAGGCTGTGCACGGCGAGGTCGCCTTCGTCCAGATTCGGGATGAATTCGCTGCCCATACGGGTGGCGAGCAACAGGCTGAGCGCGACGATCACGGCGGCGGCGACCGCGATGATGCCGCGGTTGGCGACGGAGATTTTCAAGAGCGGCAGGTAGAGTGATTTGGCCCCGCGGACAATGAAGTTTTCTTTTTCTGCAACTTTTCCCCGCATGAAAATGGCGATAGCGGCGGGGATGAAGGTGATGGACAGAATCATCGCACCGCCGAGAGCGAGCAGGACGGTGTAGGCCATGGGGTGGAACATTTTCCCTTCCACTCCGGTGAGTGTGAGGATGGGCAGATAGACGACCATGATGATGAGCTCGCCAAACATGGTGGCTTTGCGGACTTCCTTAGTGGCCTCGAAGACGGTCTTCATGCGCTCCTCTAGCGTAAGTAGCCTGCCGACGCGGTGCTGCGCCTCGGCGAGGCGGCGGATGCAGTTTTCCACGATGATGACGGAGCCATCCACGATGATACCGAAGTCGAGTGCGCCGAGGCTCATCAGGTTTCCTGAAATTTTTGTGCCGACCATGCCAGTGATGGTGAAAAGCATGGATAGCGGGATGACCATGGCAGTGATGATGGCGGCGCGAATGTTTCCGAGTAAAATGAGCAACACGACGATGACGAGCACGGCACCTTCAAAGAGGTTCTTCTTCACGGTCTGAATGGTGGCGTCCACCAGCGTGGTGCGATCGTAAACGGTGTGGGCGGTGATGCCTTCTGGCAGGGTGCGGTTGATTTCCTCAAGCCGCTCGGCCACGCGTTTGGAAACGACGCGGCTATTCTCTCCGGCAAGCATGAGCACGGTGGCGAGCACGACTTCCTCGCCATCCGCAGTGGCGGCGCCAGTGCGGAGTTCCTCGCCGAGTTTGACCTCGGCTACTTGATCAAGGGTGATCGGAAAATTCCCGCGAGTGGCGATGACGATGCGGCGGATGGTATCGATGTCTTTGAGTTGGCCAGGCGCGCGGATGAGATATTGCTCACCGTTGCGCTCGATGAATCCGGCTCCGACGTTGGAATTATTTTTTTCCAGCGCTGCCATGATTTCGCCGATGCCGAGATCATAGGTGAGCATGAGCTTGGGATCTGGGGTGACGTGGAATTCCTTCTGAAAGCCGCCGATGGTGTTGACCTCGACTACGCCGGGGACGTTGCGGAGTTGCGGTTTGATGACCCAGTCTTGGATGGTGCGGAGGTCGGTGGGGGTAACGGGCGAGCCATCGGGATTTTTCGCTCCGGGTTCCGGCTTGACGGTGAACATGAAGATTTCACCGAGGCCAGTGGCGATGGGGCCCATCGATGGATTGATCTCGGGCGGGAGCTTGCCTTTGACTTCCTGCAAGCGTTCCGCGACGAGCTGGCGTGCGAAAAACTTGTCGGTGCCATCCTTGAAAACGACGGTGACTTGTGAGAGGCCGTAGCGTGAGACGGAGCGGGTGTAGTCCAGTGAAGGCAGGCCACCGAGCGCCGTTTCCACGAGGTAGGTGATGCGTTGTTCCGTTTCTAGTGGAGAGTAACCTGGCGCTTCGATGTTGATTTGGACTTGGACGTTGGTGATGTCTGGGACGGCATCAATCGGCAAGTTTTGGTAGTTATAAACGCCAAGAGCCGCGACGGCCAGCGAGGCCATGAGGATGAACCACCGGTGGCGGAGCGAGAATTGTAAGACTTTTTCGAGCATGATGTTAGAAGGTTGAAATTAGATCAATGGTCGTGGCTTGCGCCGTCTTTGAGGACATCCGCCTTCACGACGAAGGCGTTCTCGGTGACGTAGGTGGTGCCGGGTAAGAGACCGGAAATGATTTCGATCCAGTCGCCATCGCGCTGGCCTAGCTCAAGGATGGCGATTTCATAGATTTCGCCGGATTTCATAAAGACCACGTCCCAATCGCGGAAGGTCTGGAGCGCATTGTAGCGGACGGCAACGGGAACTTCGCGCTCCTCGACGACCAACGCAGCATTGACGAGCAGGCCAGTGCGCCATTTCCCACTGGCGTTCGGCAAGGTGGCGATGGCGCGGAGAGTTTGCGTTTCCGGGCTGCCGAAGGGAGAAAGATAGCTGACGGAGGCGGTAGCGGTCTCACTGGAATCTGCCTCGGTGATGGTGATTTCCTTGCCTATTTCCAACGAGCTGAGATCCGCACGGCGGACATTGAGATCGACCCAGACGGTGCTCAGATCGGCAATGGTGTAAATGGGCTTATCGGTGGTGACGGCCACGCCGCGCGTGACATCGCGAGTGATGATAACGCCAGAAATGGGTGCCGTGATTTCGTAAGTAGTCAGGCTCTGGCTGCTCTCGATGAGGGCGAGGACTTCGCCCTTGCTCACCTGATCACCGAGTTTTTTGTTGGCCTCCAGTACCACTCCGGGAAAGCGCGGTGAGACCTTGGCCACTTGGTCCTCGTTGGGCACGATCCGGCCAGTCATTTCGGCGAGTTTGCGGATCTTGCGGGGGCCAGCTTTCTCGAATTTTAGATCGACGCTCTTTGCGGCGTGGTCGGTGATATTCACGCGCCCTTCGTAGGATTCGTAGGCCCAACTGGATTTTTTGCCTTGGTATTCTGCGGCTATTTTCACATCGAAGGAATGCGGCTCTTCGACGATGCGGCTGCCGACGAGGTAGTCATCTTCCTTCTGATAAGTGAAGGAATCGACGCGGGTGCCGAAGCGATGCAGCTCCATGGTGACTTTTACTTGGTCAGGATGGAGCGGCTTGTTTCCAAAAAACGGATAGATGCGTGATTGCGGCGGGATGTCTGGTTCGTAAATGGTGACCTCGACGGCGAAGTCGCCATCGCGGAGCAAACGCCCGCCATGGGGGCCGCGTTCGTAATCGGCCGCAGCGGCTTCACTGTGTTCGCCAGATGCGAGGGTGGCGGGTTCTTGCCGGAGGATGCGGGTGCCAAGGAAATATCCTCCAGCGAGGATGG
>JAYULG010000112.1:0-4364 GCA_043763755.1 Akkermansiaceae bacterium
TTTGATAACCTTCGTATCATGCGCCCCACCACAGAGTATCTTCTCGCCATGAAGTGCCTCGCAAGTCGCGTCGGCCTAGGGGGCGACCGAGCGGATGTCATCACCCTGCTCCACGTTTTTAAAATATATGACGCTGCAGCCGTTTGTGATCTCGTCTGCCAATACTACAGCGAGCGCCTTCTTGCCCCGAAGGTCCGCTTTTTTATCGAAGAAATAGTCGAGGAAATCCGCCCGTGAACATCCAGTCCAGACGGAAATCCCTCGCAGATAGTCTCAGGCTCGTGAGAGAGCCCGACGATTTCCACTACTCCATTGCCAATTTTCTTGACCGATTTAAAAACGATCCTGACCTAGAAATGCTCGCCGAAGAGCCGCCCATCCTACGGGAGATCCTGAATGACAGCGGCCTCGCAGACGCTTACTCCGCTGCCGCCGCCGCTCATCTGTGCCAGCTCCACGGCATGTCCTTCCCATCTTGGGTGGATAAAAATTCGCGGAGATTGAAATCCCCCTGGTTCGCCGCAAAGACTCACAACCTCCGCATGGTCCTCCTCCAGGAATCCCCCGCCGCGTTCCGCATCCGTAATCTCTTCGTTTCCGCCAATGCGCTGCATCGGGCGTGATGTATTACATTGCACTACACATGAACGTCCCTATCATTTCGCCATGAGCAATACACTATCCGTTCGGCTCCCTGAAAGTCTCTCAAGCCGCCTCACTTCGATTGCGGCGGAAACCGAACGCAGCAAATCCTATCATCTCCAAAAAGCGCTTGAGTATTACTTTGAGGAAATTGCGGATCTAGAAATTGCAAAAGATCGCCTGCATTCTGCCGAACCAGAAATGGACATCGCAGCCGTCATCCTCGCATTAAAAGGGTGAAAATCGTTTTTAAAAAATCAGTCACCAAAGAACTCAAAAGCCTAGGGGCTGCTGAGTCCCTACGAGTGGTGATGGCCATAGCAGAAGATTTGAGTGACTCGCCAGAACGCCATAAGCCCCTCAGCGGCCCGCTTGCTCGCCTGCGCCGCTTGCGAGTGGGTGACTACCGCGTGATATTCGCGATTCTCTCAGCACCGGAGCGAGTCGTGATGCTGCGCGTGGGCCATCGCAAGAATGTTTATGATTCGCCGCCGCCTCATCCCGAAGACTAAATTCCCTTTTTCCCATCATGTCCGAAGCTAATATAAAACCGATCAACGTCGCCGATGAACTTTCCAAGTCCTTCTTGGAATACTCGATGTCCGTGATCATCTCTCGCGCCTTGCCAGATGTCCGGGATGGTCTCAAGCCATCGCAACGCCGCATTCTTTATGCCATGCGCCAGCTCGGTGTCGGCCCGGGGAAACCTCACGTAAAGTGCGCCAAAATTGTTGGTGAAACGATGGGTAACTTCCACCCTCACGGCGATGCGGCGATTTACGGCACACTGGTAAACATGGGCCAACCATGGTCCATGCGGGAGCTACTCATTGATGGCCAAGGAAATTTCGGCTCCGTGGAAGGTGATTCTGCGGCATCCATGCGTTACACCGAGGCCCGCCTTCACCCGCTGGGCCTCGCGATGATGGATGATCTGGATAAAGACACCGTCGATCTCGTTCCAAACTATGATGGATCTCAGTTAGAGCCATCCGTGATGCCCTCGGCATTTCCTAATTTCCTCGTCAATGGCAGCACCGGCATCGCCGTCGGCATGGCCACGAACCTCGCATCGCACAACTTGGGTGAAGTCGTCGATGCGATCTGCGCTCAGATTGACAATCCCGCCATCACGCTGCCTCAGCTCATGGAGCACATGAAAGGCCCAGATTTCCCCGTCGCCTGCGAAATCCGCGGCATCCGTGGCATCGAGGAATACTTCCGCACCGGCCGTGGCTCCATGCGCATGCGCGGGAAGATGGAGATCGAAGAACATGCCAATGGCCGCTCCTACATTATCATCCGTGGCGTGCCATACGGCGTGAACCGCGCCACTCTCCAAGAACGCATCGCAGAGCTGGTGAACGAAAAAATCCTCACCGGCATCTCCGGCATGCGGGATCTTTCCGCTGAGGATACCTGCATCGAGATCGAGCTGAAACGCGATGCCCGCCCGCAAGTGGTCATGGCCCAGCTCTTTAAGCTCACGTCGATGGAAACTTCCTTCAGCGTGAACATGCTCGCGATTCACAAGAATCGCCCTAAGCAGCTCTCTCTCAAGGAAGGGATCGATGCCTACATCGAGCATCGCCGCGAAGTCGTCACACGCCGCACCCGCTTCTTGTTAGGAAAAGCCGAGGAACGCGCGGAGTTATTAGAAGCCTTCCTCCTCGCCCTCGGTCACTTGGATGACTTTATCAAAATCATCCGTAATTCTAAAAACCGCGATGAAGCCCGTGAGCGCCTCGCAGCCTATACTTTCCCGGTTAAAACCGCAGAATCACTCGGCATCCTCATCCGCTCCCAAGCCTCTATCTCTGGCGATACCTATACCTTCAGCGAGCGCCAAGTAAATGCCATCCTCGAGCTCCGCCTCTATCAGCTCACCGGCATGGAGCAGGATAAAGTAAAAGGTGAATACGATGGTGTGCTCATCGATATCAAAGACTTCCTTGATATCCTCGCTCGCGAGGAACGTGTGCTCATCATTATCAAGGACGAGCTGCGCAGCATCAAAGACCGCTTCGCCACTCCACGCCGTTGCAATATCGTGGCAGAGGCTGGTGAAGTGGCGATGGAAGATCTCATTGCAAATGATGCGATGATCGTCACCCTTTCCCACCGCGGCTACATCAAGCGCACGCTTTCCAGCGAATACCGCGTCCAAGGCCGCGGCGGCAAGGGCCTCAAAGGCATGGAAACCCGTGCGACAAAGAAAGACGAAGCCAACGATTTCATCGAACATCTCTTCAGTGTGCAAGCCCACGATTATCTACTATTTTTCACCAACACTGGCCGCATGTATGTGGAGCGCGTATTCGAACTCCCAGAAGGTTCACGCACCTCCGTGGGCCGCAGCATCCAGAATGTGCTAGACCTCAAGCCCGAGGAAAAAATCGCCGCATTGCTCCGCCTAGAACGCACGGTAGATGAAAATGGCAATGACATCACCTTCCGCGAGGAGGCGGGTTACATCTTCTTCGCCACCCGCAGCGGCAAGGTCAAAAAGACGGCTCTCAACGACTTTAGAAACTACCGCCAAGCTGGCCTGAACGCCATCAATCTCGAAGAAGGCAACGAACTCATCGGCGTGCGTCTCACCTCGGGCGGCGATGAAATCATCCTCGTCACTCACGAAGGCATGAGCCTTCGCTTCCACGAGGATGATACCCGCCCACTCGGGCGTGGCACCGCCGGTGTCATGGGTATCCGCCCCAGCGAGACGGATTATGTGATTGGCCTCGCCCTCGTCACCGATGGCTGCACACTCCTAGTCGCCTCGGAAAATGGGATTGGGAAGCGCACCACGTTTGAGGACTACCGCAAGCAGTCCCGCGGTGGCAAAGGCATCATCACCATGAAGGTCACCGACAAGACCGGCCCAGTCGTCGGCGCTGTGACTGTCACAGAAGAAGACGAACTCATGCTCATGACCTCCAGCGGCCAGAGCATCCGCATTCGCGCGGCTGAAGTCCGCGAGACAGGCAGAAACGCCCAAGGCGTGAAACTTCTCACCCTCAAAGGCAACGAAAAACTCCAAGATATTTCCATCGTCATTCCAGATGGTGAGGACTCCACGAGCGAAGATGCACTTAGTGAGGGCGAGACCGATTCAGAGGAAGGAAGCGAGTAAGCCCCTAGAATTTATTTAACTCAACAAACTGCCGTGACCTATCAAGAGGCCAAACTGCTCCTTGCACATCCGGCAGCAAGTCTCCTAGGCAAGCAACAGGCCGCGTTCATTCTTTCGTTTCTTCACGCTGCCTTTAAGCAAACCGGACTGACCCAAGTCCAAGATGAGGTCTTGAAAGCCCGCCTCAGCGCATGGCTGGAAGATCGGCGGGGAGAAGAGAATTTTGAATGGGACCGCAGTGCACGAGACTACTTGGAAGAATGGTGTTCCGAGCGCTGCGGCTGGCTGCGCCGGACCATGCCCCCGATCAGTGAGGTGCCCGTCTTCGAACTCACATCCGCCAGCGAGAAAGCACTCGCGTGGCTCGAGAGCTTACGAGGTTCATCTTTTGTCGGCACCGAGTCCCGGATGGAAAGCATTTTCCATCAAATGGATGAATTGCTCCGTGAATCATCCCCCGATGTGGAGTCCCGTATCAAATCCTTGCGCGGACGTGAAATGGCACTCCGTTCAGAAATCGAGCACGCCGAGACCACGGGCCAAGTCACCACCCTCGAGGATTGGCAGATTCATGAGCGGTTTCAGCGCC
>JAYULG010000113.1:0-1251 GCA_043763755.1 Akkermansiaceae bacterium
ATCGTCACAGATCAACGGATGCCCAATGAAACCGGAGTCGCATTCCTCGCTAAAATCGCGGACGACTATCCGGACATTATCAAAATTCTATCCACTGCGTATTCGGATATCGATGCAGCCATTGGATCGGTCAATCAAGGTGGGATTTTCCGCTACATGACAAAGCCGTGGGATATCCCACAATTGGAAGTGACGCTCCGCCGGGCAATGGAGTTTTTCACGGTCAAGCGGGAGCGGGATGCGCTGCTTGGTGCGAAAATGCAGGCGATGGGAAATGTGCTTTTGTCCAGCCGCCTCGCTGCGTTTGCCCTCGCGCCAGTGTGTGCGGGCATCCCTGTGAAGCGGGCTGCCGAGGCGATTGCTTCCTTCGTAAAAATTGGTGTCGCAGGGCGGCAGACTGGCTCTGATGGAGACTCGGCATTGCGCTCGCCAGATTGGGCGCGCTTGCATAGTCGCCAAGTGTCATTGGCCTCGGCTCTAGAAAATCAGTTGCCACTTGCTCTTGCAGTAGAAGGTGCGAGCAATCGCGCCATAGCATTCAAGTCCGCGCTTGAAAAAGCGGGTGCAGAAGGAATCACCCTCACTCCGAGCAGCGGTGCGACACGGCTAGCCAGTGCTTGCGATCCCACTCCAGTGCTTTTAGATGCTGTTCTCGGGCGCAATGAAGATGCGGCTATCACGCGTGCATCTGTGCAAGTAATTGCTGCTTTGATGGCCGTCTATGATTCCAATGGAGTGGCGCGCCGCATCCGGGGTGAAGGATTGACTATCGATATCACTGAATCCACTCGGGCCGCAGAAATCACTACGGCGGGCACTGAAACGGCGAAGTGGCTCATCGATGATGACCTACTCATTTCCGCTGCTCTTGGCTTGCTCTAGTTTCAGCCAAGCCCGCAGAAACGCTCAGCGGTTCTTAGGTTTCAATTCATTTATCAGTTGATCCTCTGGCACAATCTGAGCGCGCGGCGGCACTTTATCGATCATACCATCACCCGTGGTGAGATGATTTTTAATCAGGAACCAAATCGTGATTGCCAGCAGGAGGGACAGCACCTTTGCGACCCAATTTTTCGATAGGTTCATTTTCATTGGAGATCTTATTGGAGAAGAAAATTTCGCCGAGCTTATCACGGAATTGTTTCTCGCTGAGATTGCGATGGAGGATGCCGTTTTCACAAATGGAAATCGCACCAGTTTCTTCGCTCACCACCACTGCGATGGCATCAGTCCGCTCGGTGAGGCCGATGG
>JAYULG010000114.1:0-1249 GCA_043763755.1 Akkermansiaceae bacterium
GTGGGGCGGATGATTTGCTCTACAACGAGGGGCGTGCCTCGTTTTGCAGGATCGAAGTGATCAATCGGCTCATCATTGCCGCTGGGCTTCACGCGGGCTTTTTTCAAATCGAAAAGCACGATGTTTCTGCCATCTATATCTTTAGCTTTTACCGGAATAAACGTTTTGTTCTCTGGGCGAGAATTAACAATTTCAAAAGCCCCCGGAGTGGCGGAAACATAGACACGCTGGCCGGTCATTTGCATAAATTCTTCAAAACGCAACGGGCGGTTATCCAATGCACTGGGTAAACGAAACCCATGATCTACCAATACAGTTTTTCGGCTTTTATCACCTTCATACATTCCACCTACTTGGGGAATGGTGGCATGACTTTCATCGACAAGTAGGAGGAAATCCCGTGGGAAGAAATCGAGTAAAGTATAGGGTCTTGCTCCAGGTTTGCGCCCAGTGATATGGCGTGAATAGTTTTCAATTCCTTGGCAGAAGCCCATTTCTGCCATCATTTCTAAATCATACTCGGTGCGCATCCGCAGGCGCTGGGCTTCGATCAGTTTTCCTGCCTTTTCAAAGTTAGAAACTTGCTCACTCGCCTCCTTGCGGATCTCGACGGTGGCCCGCTTCATTTTATCGCCAGAGGTTACGAATTGCTTAGCAGGGAAAAAGGTATGATTTTCTAGGCGATCAATCACATGACCTGAAACGGTATGGATGCTGGACACGCGTTCCACTTCATCGTCGAAGAACTCGATGCGGATCGCAGTTTCATCCAAGTATGCGGGGTGGACTTCTACCACATCACCACGCACCCGGAATTTCCCACGACCGAAGGCGATGTCATTGCGCTCGAAAAGCATACCTACTAACGAGGATAGAAATTCCTCGCGAGTGAGTTTTTGTCCCACCCAGACAGGCACCATCATATTTTCATAATCCTCTGGCGAACCTAGACCATAGATACATGAGACGGATGCCACCACAATCGTATCTTGGCGGGTGAGTAAGGAACCCATGGTGCTGAGTCTCAATCTCTCAATCTCATCATTGATAGAAGAATCTTTTTCGATATAAGTATCGCTGCGTGGGATGTAGGCTTCGGGTTGAAAGTAATCGAAATAAGAGACAAAATACTCAACTGCATTGTGCGGGAAAAAGTTCTTGAACTCTGAGTAGAGCTGAGCTGCCAAAGTTTTATTATGGCTCATGATGAGCGTGGGCTTACCATGATTCCGAATGAGATTCGCCATGG
>JAYULG010000115.1:0-1248 GCA_043763755.1 Akkermansiaceae bacterium
GCCTTCCGCGAGCTTCGCACGGACTACTTCAGGGTTGATCGCTTGGCCCCACTCGACTTGCACGGCTTCCGCCTCAAAGCCGCATTTCTTTGCTACATCTAGCCATTTGTCAGAAAAAGCACCGCAGCAGAGGCAGAGCACTTTTTTCTTGGCGAGGTTTCTGAGTGCGCCTTCCATCACTCCCCAGGCGGAGGATGTGGAAATGAATACTGGGCGTGAAGTGCCGAAAATTTCTTGCAGGCCGGGCTGGAGTGATGCGTAGAGGTTTTCAAAATCTGAGCCGCGGTGGCCGATCATCGTTTGGGACATCGCAGTGAAGGTGTCCTTTGAGACATCGACGGGGCCTGGGCTGAAAAGCTTGGGGTATTGCATGGAGGAATGGGTGAAAAAATTAGGCGAGGAGTTGATAGGACTTGAGGAGCGCAGTGAGCTTCGCCGTATTTTCCTCACTCAGCGGCGCGAGCGGTAGGCGAAGCTCAGAGGTGCAATGGCCTTGGAGGGCGACGGCAGTTTTGATCGGCACGGGATTTACATCTAGCGACATCAGGCCGCGCATCAAGGGGTAGAATTTTTTCTGAAGGACGAGGGCCTCATAAAAATTTCCGCTCAGTGCGGTGTTCACTAAATTTACGATTTCATCAGGGATGAGATTCGCAGCCACCGAGACGAGGCCCGTCGCGCCGCAAGAGACAAATGGCAACAACAGCGGATCATCCCCACAGAGAATCCCGAAGCCTGCGGGGAGTGCTTGGACGAGTTGATTGATGCGGTCCACAGAGCCGCCGGCCTCCTTGATGGCGGTGATATTCGGGCATGCGGCTGCCAGACGCGCCGCAGTTTCCGGGGCTATTTCTACCACCGCACGGCCCGGCACGCTGTAGAGCATGATGGGTAGATTCGTCTCATCCGCGATGGCTTTAAAATGGAGATATAACCCTTCTTGCGATGGCTTATTGTAGTATGGGCAAACTTGGAGTGAGGCAGTCGCTCCGAGAGCTTCGGCAGCTTGAGTGAGCTCGATGGCTTCTGCGGTGGCATTTGCGCCTGTGCCAGCAATGACCTGGCAGCGGCCTGCCGCAAATTCCACGGCGAGGCGGATGACATCGATGTGCTCGTCCGTATTGAGCGTGGGCGATTCACCGGTAGTCCCCACAGGCACGATGCCGTCAATTCCTGCGGCGATTTGCCTTTCGATGAGTGATTGAAAGGCCGGAACATCGATAGCTCCGCTGCGGAATGGGGTGATGA
>JAYULG010000116.1:0-4347 GCA_043763755.1 Akkermansiaceae bacterium
GCAGGTGCTGCGGGCACGGGAACTGGTGCGGGCTTTGGTCTCGGTGGCGCGGGTGGAAAAGGTCTAGGTACTGCTATCAATTTCATGGGCATCAAGACCACTGGCCAACGAATTTTGCTAATGTTTGATGTTTCTACATCTGTGGTGAATAAGGCAAACAAAACCACGATGCCACTCACCCGGATCAAGGAAGAGACTATTTCTATGATTGATAAACTGCCAGCGGACGCACGATTCGGCATCATTCAGTTCGTGCGGAACTATAAAATGTTTCAACCCGAGCTAATCCCCGCCACACAAGCAAATCGTAACTTAGCTAAAGCATGGATCATCTCAGAGTGGAACGAATCTGGAATGATGGCCCGAAATGGTAGGGGCGTCATTGCCCCGGAGCCGAATGGCCTGCCGCCCGTCCTGCGGGCGGCCTACGGTCTCACCCCTGATGTGATTTTCCTCATTTCAGACGGCAGTTTTGAGCGAGGCGGTGGCGGTGGCACTGAAAAAGTAACGGATGATGAATTCGAAGAGCTTTTCAAAGAACTCACCTCCGCACTGCCGGCGAAGGTGCCGTTTCACTTTCTCGGATTCCAAATGAAAGAGCCAGACGAGGATTTCTGGAATCGCATGTCACGCCGCCTCGGTGGCCAGATGAAGGAGTTAAAGTAATTTTTAGTGAGCAAGTGCAGGGGGGTTTTTCGTGAAGAATGTTTTCCAATCGATGCGTGCGGTTAAGAACATCAGAAGCGCGAGAGTGACTACTGAAAGAACTGCGAGGGTGATACCTGTGAGGCCATCAATGAAGAATGATGCGCTGAAGAGCACCAAGTAAATCGCTTGTGCGGGAAGCGCTATTTTGAGCAAGCGCTTGCCACCCACTGCTTTGAGATATCCACAAACGAGCAGCATTGAACATGTGGCAGAGATGGCAAAACTTGGTAGCAACTGGAAAAGATCTACTAGATAAGCAAAAAGTAAATGGAAGGCAAAGAACCCGGCTGCCACGAAAAAGATATGCATTGGGTGGAGTGGAATTCCGAGAATCCCACCGATGAGCAGAATTATGGTAATAAAAAACAATAATGAGATCGGAGCGAAGAATGCGATTCGCGAGGCGACTGGGCCGGCATTCAAATGTTTTGGCATATCCATACCAATGGCAGGTGCTGCGAGCACTTCAGGATATTCCCATTTTAGCACATAGCCATTTGCATCTTCGCTGCGACGGCTTGCAGAGCCAGTGCCCACTGGGAAGCTAATATCCGAAAAATTGGTCCGCATAGTGAGGTCGAATCCCGCGATGCGGCGATTGTCCGGGAAGCGATACATCCAAGTATTTGTGCCACGAGTTTGGTAGCCCGTATGAAGAAGCACGGTTCCTAATGGTGGCAATAATACCGCTTGGGTCACCACTCCAGATGAAGAGGGAAGCGCTTTTGTAGAATTATCATTTTCTCCGAGTTTAAAACTGAAACCTTGCAGACCTGCCGTGTCCTTGGGCAGGGGGAATGAGATATAGAATGTCTGCGGGATTTTCGTGGGATTGGTAAAGGTATAGTTTCCTGAAAAGTTGACTTGATAAGTGCGATGCCAGAGAAGTCCGCGTTGTTTAGGTTCAGATGTGAGATCCACCCGCGCTTGGGTTTTACTTGGCAATACTTGTGCGCGTCCGTTCGGCTCATTGGGTGTTTCAAACCATGCTTGTGGATGCTCTTGTGTGAGATCAGGCCCCCAGACTCCGGCGACCTCGGCTTGCATTTCTGATGATGATACACTGGAGCGGTGAGAAAGTGCCGCACCCAGCAGAAACCATGCTGCAGTGGTGCATAGCACGATCAAAAGGGAGGCAAATAAGTGAGTAATTTTCATAGGAATGAATAGTGGAGTGTTTAGCGGTTGAGATCGGTGCGTTGATAGAAAAGGTGAATTTCTGGACGCTCATCCCGACATAGGTTTTTTTGCAGTGTGATGTTCGCAGTTTTCCCCGAAACCAGCGCAGCGGTGCGCGTGAGATTTCCATGGCTTTCTGCTTGATAGCCCGCCGGAATATCAATTCGCCAGAGCAGGGAATGAATAAACAATTCTAGTTTTGGAAGTGTGAAGAACGCCGTTCCATCCACTGGATTGAATGCTTCGCTGCGCCCGGTAAAGGTGCATTCTACAATGGAGGCGGCTTCTTGATCAGGCAGACTTAGTTGTAAAAGACCATCTCCTAGCACTACCGGGGAGATAGGTTTTTGTTGAAGCTCGCAAGTGAGAAGTTTCATTCCCCGCGGTGTATCAAACGTGAATTTGAGCAGGGACTTATGTTCCACTTTCATCATCCCCGTGAGGAGCATTGCGCCATCGGGTTCGATTTTTAGGCCCCACTCAGCATTGGTGATCACTCCTTCTGCCGTCGGTGCGATAGGCATGGGAGTGACAGTGAGTTCTACAGGCGCATCAGCCTCCACATACTGACAAGTGCCTGTCTTGAGCGCATTGGCGACGAAGGCAGACATATCTTGCGATGAGAGCGGTGCCGTCAGACCTGCCGCCGCGTATGTGAGCAGTGGTGCATTGGCGATGACGAATCGATTCTGCGTTCCGGGTGCCTGAGGCGCTTGGAGAAGCCATTTGCGATCCAAGGGACGCAGCGGCATACGGTATGAAATGCGAATTTGACGATCCATGATACCGCGCGTTTTCCATAACAATGAGATGCTGGATTGGCGGTCAAGACCACGGATGTTTTGACTGGAAAGTAGATCATCGCCCGCCACCTTGATGTCTTGGGCATCCGCTGGTAGATCAATTTTTGCTTCTATAGCCGAGCCTTCAGATGCAGTCGCGTTAGCGAGAATCTGATAGTGAAGTAGCCCTTCTTCTGGGTTCACTATCACTTGGTTTTGCCAGTGCCAAATGGAAGGTTCTGGTGGGCGGAGCGCATCCTCGGTTTCTTCTTTTCCCGGTATTGTAATCTTAAAACTTTGGGCATTGGAGTGCAAAGTCCGCACACTTTCCTCGGCAAGAAATTCTACTACATCGGCAGAGGCAAAGCGGATGGATGTGCCCGGTGGCAGTGCTCCGACTTGTAGGCTTGCAGCAGGACATGCAGGAAGCACGACGTTTAACTCATTCTTTCCCCCAGTCGGTAGAAGTCGTAATTCGAGGGCTTGGACACCTGGCTTATCAAGGAAAAGGCAGAGTGATCCTTCATGGGCGATTACGGCGGAAGTGAGTGGATCTTGGTTTCCCAATGAGATGTTGTCGCCTAACAATGGGAGCAAGCTTTGCGTCTCTGAAAAACCTATGACTTGGAAAGTAGCATCAATCACGAGCTGGTCGTTTTCGATCAATACACGTAGTTTGGCCGAGAGCAATGCGGGAGGAAGAGGTATTGGCTTTTCCTCCTTCTGTGCATTGGCTAACAGCTCTTGGAGTTTTCCATAAGGTAATCGAACTTCTGCTTGATCCAAGGTCTGCCCCTGGAGAGCTGTCCAGTTCGTAAGACAGTATATTCGCAGTAGGTAGGTGAGCTTTGACATGGCTCACAAGATGGCCGCCCACTGTGAACCTTTGATGAAGAGATGATGAAATATCGATGAGAATTTTTCTCAGAACGATCAAGAGCATTTATCTCGGGCGCTGAATATGAAAGCGTGCAAAGCGTTTTGCTTGTGAAGAAATGGGACTGCTATCACGCAGAGTGAGACGGCTAGTGCTATCGGCTACGATACTATAGGTGCTATTTGGCACTGGAATGGGAGATAGAGGCACCCATGTAGATAAGTCATTGGAAAATTGCGCGCTGACCCACAAGCCATCTGCCTCTGGACTTTTGGTAAGTTCAATTTCGAGATAACTTGCAAGCCCAGCAGGAATAGTCCTGAAGATGGTCGGAAAATTGTTTGATATAGCTGAGTTTGGCGAGGAACCGATTGCCATTTCGAGTAAATTGTTGAGGCCATCTGCATCGGGGTCTGCGGTGGGATTTGCCTGTCCATCACCGAGCTGAGCAGCCGAAAAGCGTGTCGCTTTCCACGTATCATAAGCATCGCCACCGCCCCCCGCGATGCGGACAATCGGTCGAGATGCCACTCCCGCGTATTCGAAAATATTACCGCCGATGAAGAGTGAAGTATCGGACTGGGAAATTGCATCAATCGGCCTATCGGGTGTGCCTCCGGGATTCCATTGTGTATCAATGCTGCCAGTAGAGGTAAGACGACTGAGCTTACTATCAAAGCTACCTCCAATAACGATGCGGCCTGATGGTTGGACAAGAATGGCTTCGGGTGAGCCGCTCAACGGTGGCCCGGTAAATGCAGGATCCGCACTTCCGTTAGAATTTAGCCTCACCAATCGTGA
>JAYULG010000117.1:0-4333 GCA_043763755.1 Akkermansiaceae bacterium
CGAGGCGAGTGGAGCGGGTAAATCATGCCCCCAGCGGAGACCGTGGTATGAGCCATCTGGCGCATCGAAGATCGGGTGCTTGCCGCCGGCCCAATTGAATTTCCCCGAGTCGATCACGATGCCACCGATGCCCGTGCCGTGCCCGCCGAGCCATTTGGTGAGCGAGTGAACCACAATGTCTGCCCCGAAACTGATGGGCTTGGTAAGATATGGCGTGGAAAAAGTGGAATCGACGATGAGGGGTAAGCCGAGAGCATGGGCGCTGTCTGCGATGGCTTGCAGGTCTGAGATTTCCAATGCGGGATTTGACACGGATTCGCAGAAAAATGCGCGGGTCATGCCATCGGCGGCTGCGGCGAAATTTGCAGGGTTATTCGAATCCACGAAGCGCACCTCGATGCCGAGTGCTGGAAGTATATCTTTAAACTGGGTATAGGTCCCGCCGTATAGATTTCTAGCAGCAATGATATTATCGCCTGCTTGGGCGAGATTGATAATTGAATAGAAAACTGCGGAAGTGCCCGATGCAATCGCGAGGCCTGCAGCACCACCTTCGAGTGCGGCGAGGCGCTGCTCGAGCACATCATTCGTGGGGTTCATCAAGCGGGTGTAGATATTACCTAATTCCCGTAAGGCAAAAAGATTGGCCGCATGTTCTGTGCTGTTAAACACATAGGAAGCAGTGCGGTAAATGGGCACCGCGCAGGAATTTGTAGTGGGGTCTGTGCTGTAGCCCGCGTGGAGGCATAGGGTTTCTAGTTTCATAATTGGTTTCCTTGTGAGCGCGCGATGAGATTGTTTCAGCCCTGTAGTATCAAGCTTGAAGTTAGCCTTTCAAAACGAGGTTGCCCGATTTTTGAATGCTAATCCCGTAGGATGGAGAGCCGCACAAACCGCCGGGGAAATGAGGCCGCTGGATCTGAGTCTTGAACTGTAACAGTTTTTAACTCACCGCTTCCACTTTCGGTGACTGAGAAGGCAGCCATTGCACGGGTAGGTGCGCCGTGGATGCTAGTCGCGAGTGCAGTCCACGGGCTGGCAAGATCCGTGGTGGCCTCAACAATGTAGCGCAGATCTGTGCGGGCAGCATGGCGGGTGAATTGCACTTGCAGGTAGCCAGATGAATGAATACTCATAGGAGGCGAACTTACCGAGTCATTGACGAGGGGATCTGAGGCAAAGGCGTATTCGAGGAGATTGCTTCTGCCATCAGCGTCTGGGTTGCGAGAGTCGGCAGCATCCCCACCTTCGGTTGTAGTTTGAAAGTAAGTTTGCCGCCAATTTTGGATGGGTGTATTTCCGATGGTGAGACGGACAGGGATGATCGCGGGAGTGTGAGTGGTGACGTTGCTATCGACGATGATCTCAGCGTAGTAGTCTCCCGGAGATAGATTTGTGGAATTCAAAGTCAGCGGCACTTCTTGCGTTCCACCGGCAGTGAGGGTTCCAGAAGTAGCACCAAGATTTAGCCAAGAAATGGATCTTGGTGGAGTGATGCGAACAGCCAGCCCAGGCCGCACGTAAGGCGCATTGTGGGCGATGAGTAGGCCATCATCTCGGTTACTGTTTTGGATGCCAATAGTATAGTTATTCCCCGTCTGGGCGAGTGCTTTGTATTGAAGAAATATCTCACCTGTGGGCTTAAGAATTGCTTGGCATGTGATGCGGGTGTTAGCATTTGCGTAGAGCGGCAGATTCTCGAATTGCACCACAAAGTTCCCATTGATATTCTGATAAAAAACCCCGCTGCTAGCATCCACCACGATATCGTTCCAGAATGCAGCAATCATATTTTCCGAGGCGCTTAGATTCGGCAAAATACTATTCGCACCGTAGGAAATCCTCCCAGTGAAAGTGAGGAAGCCATTGGTGCAGACGCGCACGGAACTATAGGTGTTACCATAGAATGGAAAAACAAATCCAAGTGCAAGTGGTGTGCTGAGGGCATCATCTAAACTGGACCATGCAATGCGTGTGCCTGTACCCGCGATTTCCTGCCATGCATAGGTAGGACCAGCGAATGAGTCTGAATCCCGGTAATGGTAGCGCCCAAGGGAAGATGATAGTGTATGGGTGAGGGTCGCGGAGCCAGGATTCGCAATTCGCAGCGTTTCATTCGTGACCGTTGCCGGATTAATCGCGCGAGAAATAGCTGGTGGATAGAGGGCAAGCACAGCCGGGGGAGCTATACAATTGCCGCTGATCGCAAACTGAAAAGTTCCTTCATCTGGATCATTACTCGTCAGGGTGACTGTCGCATTGCGCAGGCCAAGGGCAGAGGGCATGAACAAGACTCGAAAGGTGGTGGACGCACCGCTGGCTAGGTTAGTAGAGGGAGGGCTTTCAATCCAAAAATTGGCATCCTCCGGCCCACGAATCTGTGGTGCGGAAAGGGTGAGAGTCGCGTTGCCTGGATTAGTAATAGTGAAAGTTTTTGACACTCTCGCTTGCGCCAATTCTACATCGCCGAAGTGAGTATCACTGGAAGCCATGGGGATCGTCTCACCAGCCATGATTGGGTTTCCCGCTCCATTTACATTCATCTCTGCGGTGCTGGCCGCTGAGGCAGTGGTAAGACTGCTGAAAATGCCTTGGCTGGGATTGAGAAAAGTCCCGCTGGCGCTGGTCTCGAGTTTTACGGCTCGGACCATGTAAGAATAAATCCCATTCGCAGCGACTGCTGTATCAGTGAAATTGGTTCCTGCTTCGAGCACGCCGCTCAGCCGCACATAAGGTCCGCCAGCAGCGGTAGCGCGGTAGATCATGTAGCCAACGATGGAGACATCGCTTGATGCGCCCCAAGTAAGAGTTATAAGATTTTGTGTGGGTGTGGCAGTGAGGTTGGTAGGTGGAGAAACCGGGTATAATCGCAATGTGGGATCTCCGTGAAGAGCGGTAAGGACGAAGCGTTCTGTATTGTTAGAATCGTATCCTCGCAGCGGGCGGTAAGCATTATTCTGAGAAAGTTTCGCACAGTGGCCTATCGTTTCGCCCAATGCCATAGGGTGGAAAACCCAACGCGGGCGGCTGGCAAAACAAGATACGAGGCCGAGTGAGCCGGGTCTTCCGGCAAGTGGAGCACGTAGGAAATTGTCTTCGTTGTTCCAATCACCGAACCAGCTTCCAAACAGCAGATTGAACACTGCGCGAGAGTCTTTTGCTGCAAAATCCGCCGTGGTTCCGATGCCGTTGGCAGAGGTCGGACCTCCGCCGCCGCAGCCGTAGGCCCAGAGGTAGCTTTGGGATTGGAGCGTAGTAAACCAATCGGCCTCCATCACATTTCCAACGCCACAGAGCGGGGTGAAGGCACGCCATGCATCAGTCGCAAAGGCATCACCTGAGAAAAACCCGAAGTTGTCGTCCATGAGTGCGCGGCGCGGGATGTTAGAAAAATTTCCGAGTTTATATCGGTAGGCATGATTGCGATTGAGGTATTGTCGGAGCAGTTCGGTCTCGGTAAGATTAAAAGCAGGTAAATTTGCAAGATCGATGCGGCCAGTCTGGAGCTCGACATCGCTGGGGAGCACGCTCTGATCAAACTTGCCATCGCCGGGAATGTTCTGATTTTGGTAAACAGCACCATCATCGTTGATAGTGGTGTCAGTCCAGTTTCCATCTATATCTGCATAGTAAACATCTGCTGGCCATGCGCCGTAATGCTCGAGGTGGCCGTCTGCTGCGAAATCGCCCGAGTATGCCACGGGGATGTGACCAAAGAGGATCAACCCCTTGGTTTCCGCTGGATTTGCAGCATACAGCCCTTGGATGATGGCGCGGATGCTGGGAGGCGTAGCAGTGCGCGAGACGATTTGCCGGATGACAGTCCAGCCATCTCCGGTGAGATCACTCTGCCATTGATTCAGCTCCGCAGCTAGGGGACTGGCCATCGTAGAATCCACAAGAAGTATGAGTCTTCCGCGCTCGGCCATGAATGGGGCACAGATACCCGCGCGGATGTAGCCGCAAGCAGTGCTGGGTAAATCCGGGAAAACACGGTAGATCCAGTATTCATATGACCCACCAAGCGTGACGGAAGTGTCGGAAAACGTCGTTGCGGAAATAGCGGGTGTAGCGATCTGAGACCAAGCGGCATCTTCTTTGAGCCGCCGATAGATCTTCTGCTCACTCAGTGGAAAACTCGTCGCATTCCAAGCAAGATTGATCTGCGGTGGGGATTCCTGCACAGTTGCGGTGATTTCCACAGCCCGGTCACGGCTGCCTTGGGCAACAAGTAGGCCACTCGCCGTGAAGCCAAGCACCACGGCTAAAAACAGAGTGCCGCTGGAAAAAACGATGGGATTAAAAACGGTAAATCTAGGCATAGAGAAGGGGG
>JAYULG010000118.1:0-1241 GCA_043763755.1 Akkermansiaceae bacterium
GAGATGCAGCATTACACCGCGCACGTCACATGGCCCCGCAGGCGAGCAGCACGCGTGACAGCACGTCGGGATGGATAAAGGGTGCGGAGCGACGATCTTTGAGGGAGTTGCCAGCGCGGGACGAAGCGTGGCATCTAACATTTGCAAGCACGGGAAGCGGGGCGATTCTATTTTTCAATTTTCGGGCTCATCTTCTCCACCTTCGGACATAAAGAGAACTAGAACCTCATCATCAATTAGAGCTTGCTCAAAATATTCAACGCCATCCGGTGAATCGGTGTAGTCAGCTCGTGTGATCGGATAGGATTCAACGCAATTCACAATAACATAACCCTGTTCCTTGATGAACTTCGCCGCTCGCTCCGAAGCAAGTTCCTCATCATTGAGGTTTATCCAGCATCCAGCATAAATTTCCCCATCGGCGGCTCTGCCATCATCCGGGGAAATCTCGTAAACAAAATATATCATGGCTCTGCTTTTTCTTCTTTTGGTGGATTCGGCTTCTCGCCTCTTTTTTGAAAGTGAACATTGTCCTTCCCTTTCAGCTTCTCTCCGGCGCTATCAGTTCCATGATAATGAGTAGGCTGCCCAGCATCTTGTGTATGCTTCTCTGGCTTGCTTTTTCCGTGCTGGCGGGCCGCATCTTTAGCCTGTTTGTCGGTCGGTTTTTTTACAACGTGTACCTTGGGTTTTCCACTTGGTCCGAGGTGACTGGAGGGAATACCCTTTCCGAGGTTTTTTGCTCGTTCAATAGCTGCGGCAGCCTTCTTCTGAACTCCCCTTGCCGAATCGACAATCTCATCACCTTTGCCCTTCAATCCCGGGATTTTGCCGACGGTCTTTTCGATCAAGATGACCGCGACAACTCCGGCCGAAACGCCTTTCTCATCAATTTCCTGTGCCGTCTCGCCAGCCGCAACGACAGGATTGAATCCTGCTGCATATTCGATGGCATTTTCCCCGCCTCTGGCATTGCCTGAAATCTTGTCGATTCCTGAGTCGACAACTTCCATGGCTGCTTCGATCAATTTCGCGCCCGCTTCCATTCCTTCACTTGGATTGCGGGTGAACATGCCTTCGATCGAACGAAGCGCACCTTCCAAGTTTTCCCCGGCGCGTTTCATATCCAAGCCTTCCGGGTCGAAGAATGTCCAAGGATTCTGTCTTACGTAGGTATAGACATTGGGGCCGTCGACAAAGCCCATGGGGTCTCGGCTGATGAACATGCCTGTTTCAAGATC
>JAYULG010000119.1:0-4323 GCA_043763755.1 Akkermansiaceae bacterium
CTAGGCATTCTCAAATTGTTTCATTTTATGCGTGAATCCGGCTTGCCCAAAGCCCTCCTACCAGCCAAGGAAAGCGCGTGACGAGAGACCTATCAGACAATCCAGCCTGGCAGGAAAAGGATTTAGGAATACCCCTCCCAGACTCGCAGCATGCATGCTCGATGTCTCTGCCCACATGGGCAGCAGTCGTGGGATATGAAGAAAACCTGCCGAAAATTATCAATCGCCTGAGGACAGGCTACCCAAGATTTTTCAAACACCCGTCGGTAGATCGGATCTTTGGCGAGGCGAAGGCGGTCGTAGCGAGTGATCAAGAAGAAGTGCTTGTTTTGCCCACCCGCGCATCTGTTACCAGAGCGCATCGCTGGGTGGAGCGGCGCGCTGAAACCGCAGTGCGAATCACAAGTTACAATGGTCTCCAAGTGCTCGTGGTGCCCGCCAAGGCGAAAAAAGAAGCTGATCTTTACTGGCGCTTCTCCGGGGAAATCGTTAGTAGTCGCCAAGCGCAAGACTTCATTGATGGGAATCTACGCGAAGGCTCAAAATCACATTTAATAGCACGCTCACTATCAAAATTTACGGGTGCTGCTGTAGAAGATACATTTATATTTTCCAGTGGTATGGCTGCTGTAGTCTCGGTCTTGCGGGCGTTGCCAGGATTGTTAGAAGGGAAAAAAACATTACAACTAGAGTTCCCGTATGTCGATTGCTTGAAAGTCCAAGAGCTCTTTGGTCACGGCGTAGTTTACTTAAACGAAGCTGTCGGTGAATCCTTCGACGAGGCATTGATGCGAATCCGTGCAGGTGAGTTTGCCGGGGTATTCACTGAAGCACCCAGCAATCCGCTACTGCGCACTGTGGATCTGAAACGAGTCGCAGAAGCTTGCAAGGAAAGCAAAACTCCCTTGATCATTGATGATTCAGCCGCTGGCCCTGCCAATGTGCAGGCACTGCGTTTCGCCGATGTGGTAACCAGTAGCTTGACCAAGTGGATCTCTGGCCAAGGCGATGTGATGGCGGGCATGGCCTCGGTAAGGGCAGACTCGCCGCATGCAGAAACCCTGCGTGCCGCCCTCAAGGAGGATTCTCAAAATTGCGCGCCGCTTTATCTGGGAGATGCTGAAGTGCTACTTTCTAACATGAAGGGCTACCTTGCACGGATGAAAACCGTCAACGCAAATGGACTCGCGCTCGCCACTTGGCTGAGCAGTCATCCTGCCATCGCAGAAGTTTGGCATCCATCGTTGAGCCACCGCACCCAATATGAGGCCCTGCTCCGCAAAGGCGGTGGCTTCGGTGGGCTGCTTTCTTTCATTCTCAAGGCACCTAAAAAAACGCCTAAGGTATATGATTCACTCCGCCTGAACAAGGGGCCGAGTTTCGGCACGCCTTTTACCCTCGTTTGTCCATACACCATGCTTGCCCATTACCATGAACTAGAATGGGCAGAGGGATGTGGTGTGCCAGCTCACTTATTGCGGGTGTCTTGTGGGCTGGAGCCCATTGAGTCCATCATTGCTGCGTTTGAGGAAGCACTCACACACGCATAACTATAGTTTTAAAAAACTTTAACTTACCGAAACCACAGTCAGTTTGGGAATAGTTAAACTTTCGCCGCTACTCATTTCTAATAGTTTTCCATAGAGATGGCTTTCTGGAGTGAGTAATGTGATTTCAAGACCATCATGCTCGATCACTGAACCACCAGCCGATGGCACTAGAAGATAATGCATACTCTCACCCGCCAGCTCTATCTCCACCAGAGCTCCAGCATCGATTGCATCATATGGCTCAAATTCAGGCAAACTGAGCGATTCAAAGCTCCGCAGTGCGCTTGCGAGAGACTCCACTTGGCGGGCTTGACCCGCGGCAAGATAGGATGCTTCTAGGCTACGTGTGTCGTATTTTCCCTCCGCCTTACTACCAGGGTCAGTGGCAGCAGCATGAGCTTCATGTGCCGCTTTAGATAGCCGCTCAAGCCGCTCGCGGAGATCGGCACGGATTTTATCAAGCAATTCAGATTTCATTTGCGGGCCAGCGTGCGGCCCCTACTATGAAAAGCAAGTTCATGATCCGTATCTTCGCCGCACTCGTTTCTCTCGTTTCAGCCTTACCTCTCGCCGCCGCTGAGCCTTCTGACATTTATAAGTCCGTGCTCCGCATCGAGGTGGCCACCCAGACTGCGGATTACCAAGCGCCATGGAATGCCGGGCGTTTCAGCGGTGGCATTGGGACGGGCTTTATCATTGGAAAAAATCGCATCCTCACCAATGCCCACGTCGTTTCGAATTCTCGCCGTATCCTCATCACTGTCTATGGCAGCCCGAAAAAATATCCGGCAAAGGTGGAATACATCGCCCATGATTCTGATCTCGCGCTGCTTTCGATTGCAGATTTCACAGATATGGAAAAATTCCCGGTTTTTGAAATCGGGGATGTTCCGGAGCTTGAGTCACAAGTCCGCGTCATCGGCTACCCCATCGGCGGAGATCGGCTCTCCGTCACACGCGGCGTCGTTTCCCGGATTGATTTCCAGCCTTACTCCCACACCCGGGCGGATTCGCACCTTGTCGTGCAGATTGATGCCGCTATCAATCCCGGAAACTCTGGCGGCCCAGTCGTCCAAGACGGAAAAGTCGTGGGAGTAGCATTCCAAGGCCTGCGCCAAGCAGATAACACCGGCTACATCATTCCCACACCCGTGGTGAACCGCTTCCTCAAAGACATTGAAGATGGCACTTACGATCACTACGCAGACTTGGGCATCACAGAATTTCCACTCCATAATCCGGCAATGCGCAAGGCTCTCAAGCTGCTCGATGATGGCGTGGGCGTGCTCATCACCAATGTGATTCCCACCAGCTCCAGCGATGGCACGCTCAAGGCGGGCGATATTCTGATGGCACTCGATGGCAAGCCCGTTGACAGCGCTGGGATGATCACCATCGATGGCGAGGATGTGAATCTAAACGAAGTCGTGGAACGTAAATTCGCCGGCGATAAACTGGGAATTCGCTTCCTCCGTGATGGCTCATGGAACGATGTGGAAATCACCCTGAAGCCACTTTCATGGTCCCGCATGTATGCCATTCAATATGAGCAGACACCTCGCTACATCGTCTTTGCGGGAATGGTTTTCCAACCATTGGATACAAATCTTTTCGCCACATCGAAATTCACAGACATCACGATCCGAAGGTTATTCACTGATTATGTGCCCAAGGGTCTGTTTGAAAAACACAAGGACATCGTCGTCCTCACACGAGTGGAGAGCGATCCGATCACCGCACATCTTGGCGACTACACGGGCTCCGTAGTAGAAAAAATCAATGGCACCGAGGTCCGCGATCTTGCCCATGCCCATGAACTTTTGAACTCGAAAGAAGCCCCAGAGTTTTTCACCATCGAGCTCTTCGGCGGCGAGCGTCCCATCGTCATTCCCGCCGCCTCCGTCGCACCAGCAAACGAGCGGGTGATGAGAAACTACGACATTCAGCGCCTCGAGAATCTCAAAAGCTGAAAACGGATGCCCCGCGTCGGTATTGCCCTAGGCTCAAATTTGGGAGATCGCCTCGCTCACCTCCAAAGAGCCGTTGAATCTCTGCGTGAAATTGCGGTCCCGGATGAAGCTTTTTTATGCGCTCCCATTTACCAGACAGAACCGCGGCTCTGCCCGCTTGATTCGCCGGATTTTCTCAACACTGTCGTCGAAATCAGCTTCCAAGGAACCGCCTTTGAGTTGTTAGACCTCACTCAAGCGATGGAAAAAAATCTAGGTCGTAGTGCCTCCGTGAAGCGCAATTCGCCCCGTGTGATTGATATTGATCTACTTTATTTTGGAGACGAAATCATCGACTGCGAAACACTGGTGCTGCCTCATCCCCGCATCGGAGAAAGGCAATTTGTGCTCCAGCCACTCGCTGCGATCCGCCCAACACTTGTATTGCCCCAGCAGGCTCTAACAGTTAGCGAGGCATTAGCGGTTCTTCAGAAAAACGAGCTGACCTCAGTCTCCGCGTTCTAAAAGAATTTCATTTCCTAACACCACCAGATCCACGCGGCCCTTCAATGTCCGATCAATGAATGGCGTATTGATCGATTTAGATTTCATAAACTCGGCGGTGAAAGTGGATTCCGCAGCGGGATCGAACAGCACAAGATCTGCCGCTTGGCCAACTTCGATTGAAACGACTGGCAAGCCCATCAGGCGGCGTGGCTCAGCGGAATAACGCTTCACCACCAAATCCCAGCCGAATTTCCCAGATGCTACGAAATAATGATGGAGTGAAACGAGGGCCGTATCCATCCCCGTGATGCCATTTG
>JAYULG010000120.1:0-4313 GCA_043763755.1 Akkermansiaceae bacterium
CGCAGCGCGGATCATACCATGGAGCAGGTCATCGCCGTGGCCCGCACCTTGCGGGAGGTGCATGACTTCCGCGGTTACATTCACCTCAAAACCATCCCCGAGGCATCGCCTGAGCTAATCGAAACTGCCGCCCGCTATGCAGACCGCATTAGCATCAATCTCGAGCTACCCACCCAGCAAAGCCTCGATCTGCTGGCACCGGAAAAAAACCTAAAACGCACTCAGCTCGCGATGGGCCACATCCGCAATAAGCTCGATGAAGCACAGGACCGCCGCAAAACGGGAGATAAGAAACTTCGCCACGCCACGGGCCAGAGCACCCAAGTCATCGTAGGTGCAGATGCCTCCACCGATGCGGATTTTCTTGCCCGCTCGGACGAGCTCTATACCGGCTACAAAATGCGCCGTGTTTACTACTCCGCCTTTAGCCCGATCCCGGAGCCATCTGCCATTTTGCCGCTCAAAGCACCGCCACTCATTCGTGAGCATCGGCTCTATCAGGCGGATTGGTTGATGCGCTTTTACGGATTTAAAACCTCGGAAATTCTGAGCCCAGAAACGCCGAATCTCGATCTGGACCTTGATCCCAAGCTGGCGTGGGCGCTCAGGAATCGGCAAGATTTCCCAGTCAATGTGCAAACAGCCAGCCGCGAAATTCTCCTGCGCGTGCCCGGACTAGGCGTGAGAAACGTTGAGCGCATCATCAATATCCGCCGCTTCACTCAGATCCGCCTCGCAGATTTATTGCAACTCCGCGTCTCGCTCGCCAAGGTTCAGCCATTTCTCATCACCGCTGACCATAACCCATCCGCCTTTCTGCTAGATTCTGAGCGGCTTCGCGCGAGATTTTTACCCAAACCTGCGCAACTCGAGCTTTTCGCCCCGCATGAGATCCGTTGATCCCGGCACTTCATACCGCTCATGGCGCGAGGTCGCACGCGCACTGATCGCGGAGGGCACGCCTCCTAACGAGATTTTGTGGGAGGCAGATGTCGGGCTTTTTGGGCCTGCATCGCCTAGTGCGCTACCTTCGCCCCACAGCTTCACCGTCCCCAAGGAATTTCTCGAGCTCGCAGAAAACGTCGCCTGCCATCACGAGCCCACGCGCTGGGCGCTTCTCTATCAACTTCTTTGGCGCATCACCCATGGTCGCGAGCGGCATTTACTCGCCATCGCCAGCGATGCTGCGGTAGCGCGGGCGAGGATGTTGGAAAAAAACGTCCGCCGGGAGATTCATAAGATGCACGCCTTCGTGCGTTTCAGGCTAGTGGAAGTGGCAGGAGATGCCGCAAATGAGCGCGAGCGCTACGTGGCATGGTTTGAGCCAGACCACTTCATTGTAGAAGCAGGCACGCCCTTTTTCAGGAAGCGTTTTGCCAACATGGATTGGAGTATTTTTACCCCGAAAGGCTGTGCGCATTGGGATGGGACCAGCCTGACATTTACCCTAGGCATCGCCCAGAACCCGATCGAAAATGCGGATGCTCTCGAGGCCGCATGGCGCACTTACTACCGCAGTATTTTTAATCCCGCCCGCCTCAAAGTGAAAGCCATGCAAGCAGAGATGCCCAAGCGCTATTGGAAAAATTTACCCGAGGCAGACTTGATCAGCGAGCTCATCGGCGGCAGTACCGAGCGCACTTCAGAGATGTTAGCCACCCCACTCCGCCCGGCCAAGCCACAGCCGAAGAATGCTTACTTGGATCGTCTTAAAAAACTCTAGATGCTTTGTATTGAGTGGTCAGCAAAAAGCCGTGTGAGTCCACCGCGATGTGTGATGCCGAGTTTGGTAAAGATTTCACGCAAGTGGGCGCGGACGGTATGCACACTCAGAGTGAGCGAGGTGGCGATGTCTTGATTTCTCGCACCACCTGCGACTAGCAGTGCCACCCGATACTCGGCCTTGCTGAGCCGGAACATCGGCGAATGGGATTCTTTTGAAGTATTACGGCTTAGCTCGAGTCGCACGTGCGGCGGGACTGGACTATTTTTCGCAGCCACGATGCGTAGCCGCGCATAAAGGCCGGGTTCTGTAGGGTGATGTTTTTCCACGATATAGCTTTTCCCATCAGTGCCATGACCTTGAAAGTCTGCAAGATATCGTTCTAGCAATGATGCCGAAGCACTCACCAGCTCGGGTGGTAGGGATAATGTAGTGCGATGAATGGATACCTTGCGGGCCGCAGCTTGGCGACCATGGCTCCAGAGCGCACACGTTCTTACGGCGGCTTGATTGTAGAAAACGGTTTTGCTATAGGAATCAATGAGCGCAATGCCGTCCACCGGGTGTTCGAGAGCTTCGCGAAGGAAAGTGGTAAGCATTTTTTCCCGCTCGTAGGCTGCCACTCGCAGCAAGGCCGCTTCGAGATGTGGGTGTAGCGCGAGCAGAAGTTGCTTGTCCGCTTCGCTGAATGGACCGTGCGCTTCTGTCCGGCAAATACCTACATGGGCCTTGAACTCGCCGTTTTCCCAAAATAGCAAGCCCGCCGAATGACGCCATCCATACGGCTGCATGATATCACGCCAAAACCGGCTTTTTTTGAGCGCGGCTTCGTTCTGCAAATCATCCAAATCTGCATATTTTATTCCCGGCTGCTCGGCCACCACCCGGTTGAGAGGTGGTTTTGAGTGATGCAGTTGCAGCCAAAACGCTTGCGGGTCTGACATCGGCAGAGTGGTGCGCAGTGCCATAGGAGCTACTCCTTCAAAGGGCAATGCGGCGATAATGTGGTGATTTACCAGCGCGGTATCCATCGTAGCAATGATCGCTTGCCAGAGCGATGCAAGGTCAAGGGCACGGTGCAGCTTCAATATGGGTGGCGCTAATAATGGATCATGAATCGAGATTGGAAACTCTTTCGGGACGCGGCGGCGGACGGTTTTTTGTTTCGGTTCTATTGCTTCTAACATTTTTTGGTGGGTTCTCTCGCGTTTGAACAAATGTAAATTTAAATAGATCAAAAATTAGTCTATTTGGACGATGCGGCTGGGGCGCAATCTAAGCATGGTAGCGTGCTCGATTAAAAAGCTCATGAAAAAAATAATCTGTCTCTGGCTTCTTGCCTTATCACTCGTCTTGCCCGCTGATGCAGCCCTCATCACTTGGACAGGAAACGTGAGCGGGAACTGGTCTTCAACCGGCAATTGGGCTGGAGGCATGCTGCCGCTGGGAAGTGGCGACAGCCTGAATTTTGCAACCAGTAGCAACAAAATCCTTAATCAAGATCTGGGTGTAGGCAAAAACATCAGCAGCTTAAAGTTTCAAGAACCCAACTATGTTCTCAACGGAAGTCGTCTCGATCTCACAGGCGCGGCATCTATTTCCGTAACTGCAAGTGCGACCCTTGCCACAATCAACCTCCCCGTAACGAGTAGCTCAGCGTCCAATCCGCTGGTGCTCAATTTATTTGGAAATTCTAAGACGCACTCATCGCTGTTCACTCTTCACCGCCGCAGAGTTTACATGGTCGGTAACCTATACTGGCGGAACTGGAAATGACGTTGTTCTTACTGCACAAGGCCCCGCCGCTGTCGCCATTGCGCCCGTGATTTCAACCTTCACCATCAGCCCTGTCACTGGCGGCGGTAGCGGGAAAATCTTCACCGCCACGGTGAGCGGCCCCGCCAACACAACCCTCAATCTCGAAGCCTCAAACGATCTCGGTCTCTCCGATCCATGGGCCACCATCACCACCGCGCCCACCGACGGCGCGGGCATCGCCAACTTTACCTTCACCGACACCCTCGCCACCGGCCCCCGCCGCTTCTATCGGCTCGGAGTCCCCTAAAGAGGCCATCGCCAAAAGTGAGGACAGTCCATAGCAAAGAAAATTCTAATCTAGAGCAATCTTTTCGGAAATAAGTCGGCTCATCGTCTGTGCTGAATAATTGAGGTGCTCAACTTTCACAGGAATCAAGTTGCCTGCATTCACAAGAACATTTACCTCCGCTGTAATTAACTCCATTTTGCTTCTCAAGCTGCGGCGCATTGTGATGGAAGGCGATGCAAGTTTCCAAGACGCATTATACCACACCAGACTATAACACATTTTCGAACTACCTGAGCTAAGCAAGAAAATCAAAAAAAACGTTATTAGATTGATCTCTAGTGAGAACCTTCTGTTCAACCATATATGAGATAGGGGGATCGATAGATTTTAATGTTTCTGAAACATGCTTCGCTTGGGTAAGCACATCCTTTTTGTGTGTGCTACTCACCTCATAACAGTTGAAAATGGCTTTGTCCTCGAGAAAGTCCGAGTAGTTTGAATTGCCAACCATCAAGGCTACTTGCCAGTCGGCTAGACCAACCT
>JAYULG010000121.1:0-4303 GCA_043763755.1 Akkermansiaceae bacterium
CCTCCTAACAAATCGAGCCTTGGTTTTTCCGAATCCACCAGCCCTTTGGTAATCTCGATGGTGGTGAATTGATCAAGGCGGACGGTGTAGAGTCCCGTAAGTGCAAGTGCGGCGCGGCTGCGTTGTCTAGTGCGGATCCGATCCCCGATTGCTAGTGATTGGTTTTGCGTTGCCTTCACCCACTCGCTTTCACCACTAACGGCAGTTTGCACCGAGTTTTCAATCTCTAGGATCTGCGCATTCTGAGCCTTAGAAATATTGGCCAGTAGCAGCGCAAGGGCTAGGATCGGCAAGATTTCAATCGTTCCGACAAGCTTGTGAGGAGCCGGGAATTGCATGAAAATTCGCATGGTCTGGGGAGGAAAAATAGAATGTGGGGAGGCGACGGAAAATTTTGACGCAGACTCAAAATGATTTCCATCACTGGGAGAGCTGCCATTTCTATCAGCCATGAGCAACACGAATTCTGGAAAAGTTACTTCTCCTTCAGATCGACGATGCCATCATGAGCGATTTGTTTTGACTCAATACGCTGCACAAAAAACCGAGAAGGGCCATCTCCACTTGTTCCACGACTCGCAATGACCTCGTAAAAAAGAACGAGCGCCTGCGGGGCATCCCCTACTTCAAGGGCAGCAATTGCTTGGTGGTATTTCCCGATCCATTCCGGTTCGCGTTGCTCCATCACTGGCCCGATAAGTTCGTGGACAGTCGTTACTTGGGTGCGACCTTTCAATCGGAATTTACCGATCCGGCGAGACCGGAACTCTCCGTCAAGAGAGGTCTGCACCGCATCGGTCATGAGAATGTAGGTGTCTAACATTTTGTTCAGGCCTTCGAGGCGAGCGGCGAGATTTACCGCATCACCTATGAGGGTGTAATCCATATGACGGACGCTCCCGATGTTTCCCGCGACCACTTCATCATAGTGCAATCCGATGCGTGTCCGAAGTCCCACGCCTTCGACGAAGAACTTATCATTTTCAAAAAGCTTCCACGCGGCGCGGGCCGCTTTGATGGGCGCATCTTTAAGAGCTACCGGAACTCCCCATGCCGCAAAAATTGCATCTCCAATGAACTTGATGATCACTCCATCATGATCGAAAATACTGCCAGTAGTGCGCTGAAAATAGTCATTGAGCACATCGACGATCCGGGCAGGGTCATTGACTCTTTCGCACATATCGGTAAATCCCTCAAGATCCGTGAACATAATGGCAGCATGGACTTTTTCGCCCCCTAGATTCGCTTTGAAATCTTGCGAGGTCATCCGATCTAACATCTGCGGAGATAAGTATTTGGAAAATGCCTCCCGCAACGCTTTTTGTTCTTCCGTGATCTTCAGCCTGAAAAACCGCTCTAGATAAGCATGTGCAGCAATCCCCCAAATCAACGCCAGCGGAATTTGCACGAAGGCAACAACACTCCATGGGAACCAAACTTCACTATATTCAATGGAAATATATCCCATAACTCCAGACGCGATCATCGTAGTAGCCGCAGAGATGATTCCGATAACCGGGCGCACCAAAGTAAAACTAACACCTGCTAGGATGCCTATAGTAATGATCAAAAGCCGGTCTGCTTGTGGGCTAGTGCGTTTGAGCCAATTTCCCTTCATGAGATTGGCGAGACCGTTTGCCTGCACTTCTACACCGCTCATAAAAGGCAATTTCGTGCCTACCTGAAAGCGATGGAAAGGCGTTGAAAACAAATCAATGCCAAGCGCCTCGCCGAGGATCGAGGGTTCTCCACCGATCACCACGACTTTGCCGCGGAAGAGGCTGGGATTAAATTCCCCTAACAGAATGCTCGACGCGCTGCATGAGATAAAAGGACTAGGTGCACTGCGGTCTCTCGGGTTCAGTGGAGGTCCCACGAAATTAAGCCAGCGGGTTTCCATCCGGTCTTCTTCCCTGAGGCCAGCACCCAGCGCAGTCGCGGCTTTCCAAATCATAGATGGCTCGTCAGGCGTGCCCGTGGAAATTTTTCGAATGGTAAATGAGTCATCGTCCCAACTCACGATCCCAAAGTCATCGGCAGCATCGAGCAGTTCATCCGTCGGGGGAATTAGCTGCTCACCGGCGATTCCGGTGTGGCTAAACGTCTTCCGCCCACAAGCTAGGAAAACATACCTCAGGGTGCTACCAATCAAAAGTTTTCCTTCCTGATCCACGCCGCGGAATTTCCGGATGGCCGCTGCAAATGCTACATCCACCGCAGGATCCTTGGACTTCGTATCAAAAACAATATCATAAAGCACTGCTCGCGCCCCGGCATCGTTTAACTTTTCTAGAATGGCAGCCTGTGACTTGCGGTCTAGCAAGTCTTGGTCGAGCTTATCAATGTAAAGAATACGGATATCCCCTCCTCCGCCTGCCCGATGAAACAAAAACGGTATGTCATAGCTGAGTGAGACGATGAATTCACCCGCCCGATTAAGAGCAACATTCCCGCAAAGCAACGTAAGCAATACTCCCACCAGCGCTGCCACGATTCGAGTGCCACGCTCGGTTTTGCGAGTCATACTCAAGCTTGCAAATCGTTTGCCCTGCCGCATGTGATACGTTGTAAGAAAGTGGTAAGACCACTTCAAAGAACAACTTAGAAGCAGCAGTTGGCCGCCAGCGTGTGCCATTTTTAGTTATCAAGGCAAACGGAAACTGAACTTATCGACTCAGTAAATATTATAAAGTTAATTAGCCAAGGCTGTAATTCGTTCCCGGCACCTCCAATAGTAACCTCTCGCAAGCACCGGAATTCTTCCGGGCAAAAAGGCGCAGGGCCATCAGAAAAGTGCTTGTTTAATCTGTTATCCGTATCGCAGAAGCACTGCGCAATTTGGATGTGTGACCATGTATAATGTAAGAGAAACCCTCGGTATCACTAAAAGGGTAATCACATGAGCCAACAAAATAAATAAGGCCACCGTGTTGCCATATAGAAGCGAAGACCGAAAAGTTTCTCTGGATGTTATGAGAAAGTCCTGTTGCCTCATATAAGAGAAACCCATGGCGCCAGCCATTGAAATGAGTGAAACAAGCATCGCAAAATACACTAACAAGCCGGGTGCCATGCACTAATTGAAAAATTGCATCGTCGCCTGCAAAATTTGAACGAGCGCTGAGAGTGAAATAAAAACAAGCCTCCGTCATTCCGACGGAGGCTGATTGCTTTTTGAAAATCGTTTGAGCGAGAGACTACCCGATCATCCTTGAGGAAATGGCACGTTTTGTGTGCTCCACCGTTTCGGCTGCTTCCTCGTCCATTGATGCCAAAATACCCGCCAGATCAGTGGCGATTTCTTTCCGCATGTGCGAGACGAACTCGACACCTTTGGCCGTGATACGCACCATGATTTTCCGACGATCATCGGTGGCGTGGACGCGCTCTACGTAGCCCAGCTTCTCGATGCGGTCCACCAAGCCAGTGGCCGCAGCGGTCGAGTGACCCATCTTTGCTGCAATGTCCGTCATGGTGAGATATTCCTCACTGGAAAGATAGGTGAGTAAGAAAAACTGCGGATACGATAAGCTGCCGCGGGTTAGTTCCTTTGAGAGGTTCAATATACAGCCGCGTTGCGTGAAGAGAACGAAGTCTGCGAGGCGGCCAGCATCTGCCTTGACCGAAGCACTAAGAGTGCTTGATATATTATTTTTCATGAGGGGGGTAGTGGTGGGGGATTCCCTCCGCAGGGGTGAGGAGGAGTGAGCAAATTGCTTGCTGACGGTCAAAGACTGCCACAATTCCGGACACAACGATATTACGCAATCGCGTGATATTGACGATTGCCGTAGTTCGCTCGAGTCGGATGTCTGCCTCACGATGAGTCAATCCGCTAAACCTATTCGATAAGCATCATCTGCAAATTGATCCGGCAAACCGACAGTCTCTACAGGATCGCGCTGATTAAAATTAGAACGCATCTGAAAAGTGGTGTTCGTCATTGATCGTCGCCCTCTTGCCCCACCGATGCTCACCTGACCCCAGTTGTGGAGTCGCCGCTAACATCAACCCGCGTAATTCTTTGCTGACGCTTTGCCGTCACATTTCGCAGCTTGGGATATCAGTCGCTCACTTTTTCGACGCGCCACCAAAGGCAGAATCCAAATCTTTCAAATTTCACCAATATTTTGGAATATTCTCTTGTCAGTGAATCGCGGTTTACTACCGCCTCACCGCTCATGCCAGTAACGCTTTCAGAAATTTGGCCAGCCTTCAGACCGGAGGCACAGTCTATGTGAGTGCTCTTATTACATCTGGTGGTTTCCAAGCCAATACTTTCAACGGTCTTTCGAATTTC
>JAYULG010000122.1:0-1231 GCA_043763755.1 Akkermansiaceae bacterium
ATTAGTCAAACAAGCACACTCAAGGCTATAGCATTTGGGAGTAACCTTATTCAAAGCGCAATCCGCACGGCGAGCTATACCATTCTCGCTGGATCGGGCGATCCCGTTGTATCCATTGGCGGCACTGGAGAAGCTTCTAGCAATCCCGTCAGTTCTGAATCCGCTGGCGATGCATTTGATGGGCTTACCAGCACCAAGTGGCTGGGTAACATGACCGCACAAGGCGCTTGGTTAAGTTATACATTTGGCAATGGTGCTGCCTACCGCATCACCGGCTACCGCATAAGCTCGGCAAATGATGATAACGGCCGCCACCCGCGAGATTTTAAACTCCAAGGGTCTAATGATGGTGGCGCGACTTGGACTGACATCGTAGGCAGTGCACAATCCGGCCAAGACTACGTGGCAGCTTTCAATACCGTGGCCTACGTTAGCTCGGGGAACCTCACAGCATACAGCAGAGTCCGCCTATTCATCAGTGCAAATAATGGGTCCACAGAATCAGGCACTGGTCTAGTGCAATTGTCTGAGTTAGTGCTACAAGGAACCGTCGGTGGGCCTCCGCCACCTACTCCGCCAGCCACGCCTAGCAATCCGCTAGCCACGGCAAATAGCGCCAGCCAAGTGACATTCACATGGACGGATGTCTCAGATGAAACGGGCTACGAAGTGCAATGGGCGAATAACAGTGGTTTCACTTCCGCAACGACGTTGGCATCGCTTTCAGCTAACTCAACATCTGCAGTTATCGGAAGTCTTAACGCCTCCACTCCATACTGGTTCCGCGTCCGGGCGACTAAAACAGATGCTACGGAATCGGCTTACGCCACCGCCACTGCTACAACTCAAGCTATACCTATTACTGGGCTGGACTATGCAGGTGGTTTTACCTCTGGAGCGCAATTGGCGATGAATGGAGGTGCGACTGTTAGTAACAACCGACTCATACTCACGTCGAATGGCCCTAACGAAGCACGTTCAGCGTTTTTCAATACCAAACAAAACATCCAGAATTTCTCTAGTTCCTTCCGATTCCAAGTGAATGGAAATAGAGAGGCGGATGGTTTCACCATGGTGTTCCAAAATGCCGGTCCAACCGCACTTGGCGCAATCGGCGGCGGCTTTGGTTATAACGGCATCGCCACCAGTGTGGCCTTGAAGTTTAATTTGTGGTCTGCTGTTAGCCAATCTGGGCTAGGCACCAGTGTGAACAATAACGCCGTCGCAAATG
>JAYULG010000123.1:0-1227 GCA_043763755.1 Akkermansiaceae bacterium
GTGATCCTTATGCAAGGGCCAGCTCGAATCTTGCGGGATATCACCAACAAGCTCATCACCTGCAAAGGCGTGAAAACCGCTCACATCACCCTCACTCCCTACTTGATCCCACCGCTCCACGCCAAGGGAAATGGCAAACGCGCATGAAGCCCATTTTTGAAAAAACCCTCCACAGTGCCGGCATGTGGTCCGGGGTCATCTCGCGGGGTAAACGCCTCCGCCTCACCGATCTCGATGGCGGTGGCAACGTCGGCATGCTGCTCTACAACGCCTTGGAACGCACAGAGCGCTACAACATGCCCGATACTCTCAAGGGCCAGCACATCTTTTTCCTTCGCGCTCCCTACTGTCTGCACTCAGATATGGGGCGGCTATTGGCCTCGATCACTCACGATGACATCGGCTGGCACGATACCGTTTGCGGCCACTCAGATGCGGCACGCGTCCTCGCGAAATATGGGCCTCACAATTTCCAGCACGCCCGCAACGATTGGCACCGCAATGCTCACGATTGCTTCCTCATCGAGCTCGCAAAATGGGGTCTCGGTAAAAAAGACCTCATCCCGAACCTCAATTTTTTCAGCAAAGTCGTCTCCGATGATGGCGGCCGCCTCACTTTCATTCCCCGAAATTCAAAGCCCGGCGATGCCATCGAGCTCCGATTCGAGATCGATACCCTCGTCATCCTCAATACCTGCCAACACCCGTTAGACCCAGATCCCGAGTACCGCCACCGCCATGTGAAACTAGAAGTTTTTCCCGGATCAGCTCCAGCACTGGACGATCCATCGCTCACCATCCGGCCAGAAAATCTGCGCGCATGGGAAAACAACCAAACTTATCACGCCCTCCGCCTGCCATGACCCATAGCACACTCCAACCTGATGCCGCCATCTTCCGCGAAGTCATCCCTGCAGGTGATTGGTGGACTCACGAAATCAAAAAAGGTCAAACGCTGCGCATCCTCGATCTTGAGGGAAATCAAGCCGCAGACACTCTATTTTTCAGCGCTGTAGATCCCACGGAGCGCTACAGCGCGGACCGCACCATCCAAGAGCAAGCCGCGCTTTACCTCACCACCGGCACTCAGCTCATAAGCACGGAAGGAAATCCGCTGCTCACCATCACCGCAGACACTTGTGGCCGCCATGATACCCTCGGCGGAGCGTGTTCCCGTGAATCGAACACCATGCGCTACGCCCACGCTACCGAGTGCATGCACGCCTG
>JAYULG010000124.1:0-16183 GCA_043763755.1 Akkermansiaceae bacterium
CAATCCTTATGGCTGTGCGAAGGCCTTCGCCGCCAATCTCTGTCGCGTGTATCGCGAGGCCCACGGTATGTTTGTCGTCAATGGCATCTTATACAATCACGAGTCGCCGCGCCGTGGAGAGAGTTTTGTGACGCGCAAGATCGCCTCCAGCGTTGCGCGGATTCAAGCGGGCTCGGATGAAGTCTTGGAACTGGGAAATCTTGATTCTGAGCGCGATTGGGGATATGCGCCCGAGTATGTGGAGGCCATGTGGCTCACGCTCCAACAGCCTGTCGCAGACGATTTCATTCTCGCAAGCGGCACCTCCACCACCGTGCGAGAATTTGCCATCGCCGCATTCCTTGAAGCGGGGATCGAGCTTGATTTCCACGGCTCCTGCGAAAATGAAACCGCCAGCGATCGGGCATCCGGAAAAACGGTCCTGCGCGTGAATCCAAAGTTCTTCCGCCGCGTTGACAGCCATCGGCTCATTGGTGATCCTACCAAAGCGCAGCAGGTGCTAAAATGGCATCCAAGCACCACAGGCACGCGGGTGGCACGACTCCTCACCCGCGCTGAAATCGTGGCACTTACCTGATTTGCACTTCATTTTTCATAGGGCGCTCCGCCTCAATCGCTGCCGCAAAACCATTCAGGCTTACCACCCAAAACATTCTTTCATCCATGGCTGTTGACTCCAAATCTATCACTACTGGCGCGGCCATCGTCGCCGCTTTGCTGCTCGGGGTGATCATGGCCATTTCCGTCGCGACGAATGCCGCAGGCGGACTTGCCGCCCTCATCCCGATGATCACGGTGATCTTGACCATGCTCGCGCTGATCAACCCACGAGCAGGTCTCTACGGACTCGCAGCCTTGGTCATCTGGGTGGATCAATTCAAACGCCTTGCGGTCTATTTCGGTGGGGCTGATTCGATGACGGTCTTCCAGACATTGGCAATGCCCTTCATCGTCCTTGGGGCACTCAACGCGGGCTTTTTGCTCAACATCATGTTCGGCAAGGTCACGATTGATCGTTTAGGAATTCTTATCTATGCAGTGGGCACTCTAGTGGGCGGCACAGTCTTTCTCACCATGGCGGGCAGTCTGCCTGAGCGAGCACAGCGGGCTGCGAACATTGCGGGCTACATTACGCTAATACCAATCGCAAACGCCTATTTTAAAACCTTCGACGACTGGCGTAAATTTTTCGTTTTCCAAGTCATTGTGGCCCTGCCTGCCGCCGCATGGGCGATCAAACAATACTATTTCGGCTTCGACATCATCGAATGGACATACGCACGTTCCGAGCTCTCTAAAGTCCACGCCGGGCAGATGCTGTTGTTCGTGAAGCCCCGGACTTTCGGATTTTTCGGCTCCGCCTCCGCCCTAGGATGTGCCGCCATTTATGGTGCTTTTGCGTGGTGGCATTGCTTGCGCTACCGCCAAAAGAGATTTCTCTGGTTGGCGGCTGCCTTGATCCTGACTTGGGCTCTCGTCGCATCCACTCAGCGGACGGCCCTCCTCTATCCATTGATCGTCTTACTGTGCGCTTATGCCTACCGGACGAAATTCAGGGTGTTCGCACTTTACGGCTCAGCAGCCGTGATGCTAGTCCTCGGCATCATCAATTCAACCTATTTGCTAGAGGAAGGCCTGGACAAAGTCAACGAAGCCATCGCTAGCGATAGTGACTGGGGTTCTGAAGTGCTGAAAGTGAGCACCTTCTCTGACCGCCTTCGGGGCTGGGAACGTCTCAAACGTTTAGAAACATATACATTGATTGGTACTGGAGAAAAAGGCGGTGGTTATGACGACGGAAATCTTTATCGAAATCACGACCTGATCAATAAAATTCTTATAGAATACGGAATTGTCGGAATGCTTTTGATCATTGGTGCAGGGATGGTGTTCTTATACGGACTTCACTCCACAGTTTTTGCACAAAGCAACAAGCAAAACCGTAATGATAGTGCATTCGCCGTTGCGCTATCTTTACCTATGATCCTAATTTCCTTCGTAGGGGGAGATAATTTCAACACTAACCCGATCAACCTTCAAATTTGGACTGCTGTTGTAGGTGTATTGGTATTCCGTAAGCAACTCATGCGTGAAAGAATAGCGGAGAAGATTGTGGACAAAGTTGGCAATTCCCAGCCATTACCCGGGCCATCATCACGACGCCGAAACGCTTAGAACGCTGGCGATGTAATAATGTCGGTTCTTTCAAAATATTTACCAAATTTTTTAAACTGCAACAAACCACATGAAGGAACTAAGAGATCGCCTAAATGCCATATCACTAAATATTCCTTCAAAAGCGTTTTTTGCAGCGAAAAAAACGGATCCGAAAATTCTTGAAATTTTTCTTAGCTCTATTGCACCGCTTGAAACAGATCATTCACTAGTTCGAATTGGACCAACTACCGATGGAGGTTACTTGCTTCCAGATGACTTACAGGGCATAGGCACCTGCTTTTCACCCGGGGTTTCTATGGTTTCAGGCTTTGAACTGGAATGTGCATCGCGCGGTATGGAAGTCTACCTGGCAGATGCATCTGTGGATGGTCCTCCCGACTCCCATCCAAAATTCCATTTCTCAAAAAAATATCTTGGAGCTCATTCGCACGATGAATTCATTACGATGGAACAGTGGATCGAGACAGTAAAACCCGATCTCTCTACGGATTGGCTACTACAAATCGATATTGAAGGAGCTGAGTATGAAGTGATCTTAAATCTTTCGGATCATTACTTGAAAAAGTTTCGCATAATCGTGATCGAGTTTCACATGTTGGACTACCTTTTTGATGACGGATTCTTCCGGCTTGCAAGTAGCGCCTTTCAAAAGCTTTTGGCCCATCACTCCTGCGTCCATATTCATCCCAATAATTGCTCCGCTACGGTTATATCACGCGGTATCAATATTCCAAAGATCATGGAATTCACATTCCACCGGAATGATCGAATTCAGGTTCGCAAACGGGCGACTCGATTTCCTCATCCGCTTGACTGCGAATGCGTGCCGCACTTTCCACCTTTAAGTTTGCCAGCTTGCTGGTATCCTTGACCCAACTGCAACCTCACGAAGGACGATGTCACTTCTTCCGATTTTTTTACGGCTCCCGTGATTCAAAAATTCAGGCAACAATTTTTGCAAGGTGATGTTGTTTGGTCACTGGCCTCGACCGCACTCCGGATGGGGTCCGGTATACTTGTTCTCCCGCTCGCGCTTCGGACTATCCCAACTGCAGAAATGGGAATCTATTATACTTTCATGAGCCTTGCGGGTCTAGCGGCCTTTCTCGATTTTGGGATGGGAGGAACAATTGGCAGAAGTGCAGCCTATGCATGGGGCGGTGCTGACTCTTTTTCGGCACGCGGACTGCCGGAGCAACAGAATACCGCAGAACCCAATCGAAAGCTATTGGCTACACTCGCCCACCTAACTCGCGTGTGGTATTACGCACTTGGGTCGCTCGCCGCAGTATTGCTGGCGTTGATCGGAACAATTTTTGTTAAGCAACGGATTTCTGAATCAGGGCTAGATTCTAATATGGTTCTCTGCTGGTTGTTCTTTTCCATGGTCACGGCATATGGAATTGCTACTTCATTTTGGAGTATGCTGCTGACTGGAGTTGGGGATGTAAAAAATGCCTGCCGATACGGTGTTATTGCTCAATCGATTTCGACAATTTTTCTCGTCATTGCGTTGCTTGCAGGAATGAAACTCTGGGCTTATGCCCTCAGCTTGTTGATTGGGCCAATGGTTGGGCGCTATCTGGCACGGAAGCGTTTTCTCAACCTTATGGGTCAATCCTTGCCTGCACTTCTAAGCAAGGCAGACTTAAGCGTGCTAGCGAGCCTCTGGCCCATGACGTGGCGCATGGGTGCCTCGGTCTTTGGAATATTTCTCATCCAACGCGGAAATATTCTGATTTGTTCTACATTCCTTGGACTTGAAACAACCGCCAAATATGGGTTAACCCTCAATCTCTATACCATCCTATTTCAAGTGACCGGTGTTTTTCTATTTGTAGCAAACCCTAAGATTGCAGGGGCACATGTCCAAAGAAACATCCAAGAACTGCGGCGCTTGTTCATTCCCCGTTTATATTTGGGCCTAGGATTAGCGTGTATAGGCGCCACAGTTTTGATCCTATTTGGGTCTCAGTTCATGCGTTTCATAGGCTCACAAACTGACCTCCTTGCCCCCGGTATTTCATCCCTGCTTTTTATCATCTTGGTTTTAGATAATCACCAAGCTGGCTACATGAATCTGGTGATGGCATCCAACGAAAATCCATTTGTCCTCCCTTCCTTGCTTTCTGCTGTGGTCATGCTGAGCATTGCGATGTGGACAACTCCTCACTTTGGCCTAATTGGAATGATCCTGACCTATGGCCTAGTTCAACTTGCTTGGAATCACTGGTGGCCTGTGGTTAGAGGAGCACGGCTATTGAAGGTGCCATTGATAAACGAATCTGCCAAAAATGTCGCCTTGGTGCATCCTAAGACCCACTAATCATGCGCGGGATCGCGAAGTGGATTGAGGAAAACCATTTCTCAGTGCATGGATAAGTTTCTCCGAAAATTTTTGTTTAAATGAACTACCCATTGACCGCGAGTTTAGCGATAAGCAATACGCAGTCTGCGAGAGTGGCAGGGCTCGACACCTTAAGATTCGTGGCTGCTTTTTTTGTAGTAATGGCTCATGTGCTAAGCGAACCTCCTATTTTTGAGTGGTTAGGTTTTAATACAAGCTCTGGCATTCTCAAGCTTGTCCAAGGAATTTACTGGAAATTTTTCTTCACCGGTATTTCCGGAGTGATGGTATTCTTCATCATCTCCGGATTGTGTATTCACCTTCCGAACGCAGATTCCTTGCGAATTGACTGTCTAAAAAGCTATTTTATTCGCCGATTATTACGAATTCTCCCTCCTGTGGTTCCTATCGTCGTTCTCTATCAATATGCCGACGGGCTAACTATCGGCCAATCCATTACCCAGACGATTCTCTGGAGTGTTGTGTGCGAAGTAATCTATTATCTCTTCTATCCGGTCTTTTTGTTGGTGAGACGCAGGTACGGGCATTGGTGGGGACTTGTTGGAATCGCTTATTTGGCGAGCATCGCCTTGATACTTACCGATCCTAGTAATACTTCTTTCTGGTCGCATGGCCCCTGGCTGACTTGGATTCTTGGACTTCCATGTTGGCTGCTCGGAGCCGCTTTGGCTGAAATCATTGGCAAAGCCTCGCAGCCGGCCGTGACACTGAAATCAATTTGGGCGTGGCGCTTAGGTATATGGAGTGTGGCAGCTCTGTGTGTCGCTTTGAAATTCCGTACTCCGGTGGGAGACCCCTGGACGATGAATCTTTTTGCCTTCGTCGCTTTCTTTTGGATTCATCGCGAGATAGTCTATTTCAGGAAGGTCCGCCCAAATAATTGGTTGGAATCATTCGGGGCGTGGAGTTTTAGTCTATATATTACTCACGAATTATTCTGGAAGTTTTGGCGAGAATTCTGGCCGATTGCAAAGCCTTATGCATTTTTTGAATATTTCGGGACTTTTGCCGCAGTATTGATAGTTGCTTACTGTTACTACGTTATCATGGAGCGTCCTACCCATAAATTTTCACGTTTTGCCGCAAACCGTATAAAAAGTGCGGAGCCTATAGTCTCGAGTTAATAGAATCTGTAAATCATGAGTAAGAAGATTGGGGCGGTAATTTTTGATATGGACGGTGTTCTTATCGATGCGAAAGAGTGGCACTATGAGGCACTCAACCGGGCGCTCGGTCTATTTGAATTCCATATCAATCGGTATGAACATCTTGCTACCTTCGACGGTTTGCCCACCCGTGATAAACTAGCGATGCTAACTAAAGATCGCGGCTTGCCGCAAGGCCTTCACGATGTCATCAGCAGTCTCAAACAGCGATACACGATGGAAATCGTGCATCGCGAATGTAAGCCGATGTTTCAGCATGAGTATGCGCTATCCAAGCTGAAAGCCCACGGCTTCAAACTGGCATTGGCGTCGAACTCGGTGCGCAACAGTGTGGAAGTGATGATGAAAAAAAGCGGATTGGATCGCTTTCTTGACGTGATGGTCAGCAACGAGGATGTCACGAAGGGAAAGCCCGATCCCGAGATGTATTTGAAAGCAACGGAACTCCTTGGCCTACACCCCGCAGAGTGCCTAGTAGTTGAGGACAACGAAATTGGAATTAAGGCGGCACGGGCCGCAGGTTGCCACGTAATGGTCGTCCGTGATGTGCTAGATGTGACGGATGAGAACATCTCGCGTGAACTCGCAACCCTCCAGAATTTATGAATGTATTGATTTTGATGGCGGGAACTCACTCATCTTTCGAGCAGGCAGGGTATGGATACCCTAGAAATCTAGTACAGGCGAAGGGAAAGCCTGTTCTCCAGCATGTGGTTGAGAATCTTCTGCCGCTTCGCTCTCAAGGAGCAAAGATCTGCGCTTTGGTAAATCGAGACGAGGATCGCCGTTTCCACACGGGCCGTGTCCTACAACTGGTGAACAAAGCAATCACGGTTCAACGGGTCGAAGGAAAAAGTGCAGGTGCATTATGCACAGCGCTTCTAGGTATCGACCATATTGCACCCGAGGAGCCGCTGATCATCACAAATGGCGATATTGTTATGGACTGCGATTTAGGAGCTGCGGTGAAATACTTTCAATCCCTCGGACTGGACGGCGGTACGATTACGTTCAACGACATACATCCTAGATGGTCATTTGTTAAACTGGACGAAACTGGTCTTGTCATAGAAGCAGCAGAAAAGCGCCCCATAAGCCACCATGCCACAACCGGATTCTACTACTTCCACCGCGGCCAGGATTTTCTCGATGCTTCGTTCCGCCTCTTGCTCAAAGATGCCCATGTGGATGGAGCATTCTATATCTGCCCGGTGTTCAACGAAATGATCCTCGATCAGAAAAAGATCGGCATTTGGCCTATTAAACGTTCTCAGTATCACACGCTCAAAACAGCCGACGATGTCAGGACTTATGATGAGAACCACGGCAGTAACCTACCCTAAAGCACGACCCACGTATGACTCAGCATCTTTTTGAAGCCGCCCATCTCGATGAGATGGTCAGAGGATGGATCGTCGGTGACTTCTCACCCACCATGCTCGCCACAGGTGATGTCGAGGTAGCTATCCAGCGCTATTCCGCTGGCGACTATGAGGCGGCACACCACCACCGCATCGCCACAGAAATTACTGTGATCCTGAACGGTGAAGCAGAAATGTTTGGTAGAGTCTTCAAAGATGGAGACATTGTCAAAATCCCGCCGGGAAGCACCACGGACTTCCGCGCCATCACCAATGTAACCACCGTGGTGGTGAAACATCCAGGTGCTAAAAACGACAAATATATACCATGAAATTGGAAAAAGCTCTCAACATCGTTATTCCCATGGCAGGCAGAGGTTCCCGCTTCGCCGATGCTGGCTTTTTGGATCCTAAACCGATGATCTCAGTCGGCGGGCGCCCGATGATCGAATGGGTGATCGAAAACATTAAGCCCACGCGTGCTCATCATTTTATTTTCCTGTGTTTGGGGGAACATTTGGAGCGCTATCCCCAAGTCGGCGAGAAACTCAGGGAACTTTGCCCGGGATGCGACATCATTTCAGTGGACCAAGTCACCGAAGGGGCTGCTTGCACAGTTTTACTGGCCCGCGGTTTGATCGATTCGGACGCTCCACTGATGATCGCTAACAGTGACCAAATCGTCGATCTCCCAGTAGATGATTATCTTGCCGCCGCCGATGAGGCAAATGCGGACGGTTTGATTATGACTTTTTGGGCAGATGATCCGAAATGGTCTTACTGCCGCATTGGAGACGACGGAAGGGTCAACGAAGTTGTGGAAAAGCAGGTAGTGAGTAACGATGCCACGGTCGGAATATATAACTTTGCCCGAGGTGCAGACTTCACGCGAGCGGCAGACCAGATGATCGCCAATGATCTTAGAGTGAACGGAGAATTCTACGTGGCTCCGACCTACAATCAACTCATCGAAGAGTCCGGAAAAATCGTGGTTAAAGCGACCGGTAGAGAAGGAGCAGGAATGTATGGAATGGGGATTCCCGATGACTTAGAGCTCTTTAAAAAAACTGCTTATTTTCGAGCTAGAGTGTGATTTTCTAAACTGCCTATACTCATGAAAATCCTATCACATCGCGGCTATTGGAAAACCTCGGAGGAAAAAAACACAACTCTTGCATTCGAAAGAAGTTTTTCTTTGGGTTTCGGGACGGAAACAGATGTCCGTGACTTGGCTGGAGACCTCGTGATCAGTCATGATATGCCACGGGCGGGGGTGCTTTCCGCAAGTGAGTTGTTTGAAATCCACACTAGAAAGGGTCCTAGCTTAGAACTCGCCCTCAACATCAAATCTGATGGCTTGCAAATTCCTCTCCTGAGCTTGCTCAAGAAATTCGACGTGCAAAACTATTTTCTCTTCGATATGGCGATTCCAGATGCCTTGACCTGCTTGCGACATGGCTTGAAATGCTTCACCCGCCAAAGCGAGTATGAACGCGATCCGGTATTTTATCCGCAGGCAGAGGGAGTATGGATCGATGGTTTCCATTCGGAATGGTGGGACGAGACGCTGATTCAGCGGCACTTAAATATGGGCAAAAAAGTATGCATCGTTTCTCCCGACTTGCACCGCCGTCCTCACCTGCCGTGTTGGGATAACCTAGCGGGATGGAGTATCTGCTCTCATCCAGCCTTGATGCTGTGCACGGATCTTCCTGAAGATGCCGCAGAGCTGTTTCAATCCTCGCTTCCGTGAACTCAATCCCATATTCGCGCCCCGCATTTCTAGCAGCCCGCAAGACACCCATCTGGGTGGTGATCACCGGAAACGTTCGGTCAGGCAAAGAGTTCCGGCGCATGTTTGGCCAAGCGTTGGAGTTGCGGGAAAAAGGACTGGTTGAGGGCATCCGTTTCGTTACTTGGCTAGGTGAATTGGAACAGGCTCCCGGCCTTGAACAGGCTCTGACCGAAGCCGGAGTCTCCATTTTAACTGTCGAGCCGCCGCGACCGGATCCGAGGGTGCATCCCTTGTTCCACGGCTACGTCTATCATCAACGCAAGGCGCTGCACTTCGCCTTGCGGTCGCTGCCCCAAGACTGCTTTGTGCTCAAGGCGAGAACCGATTTCGCGGAGGAAAGATTCGACTCGATGGTAGCGACGTTGTTCGCGACTCCGGGCATGATCCTAGAAGTCGACATACCCTCCCCCGTCATCAGCACACGGCTCTTTTCCTATGACGCAAGGCCGGACCACCTGTTTTATTGGGATGATATCGTCTTTTCCGGCATGCGGGACGACCTACTCAAGTTCAACAATTTCGACCTGACCTGCGAGTTTATCTATCCGGGGCATGTTTCCTGCGCGGAAATCCGGCTTTTCTCACCGTTGTTCCTGCAGCACTACCCGGTGCTGGCGTGGTTTTTTGAAAACATCAATGGTGAGAGGTTCGCGCAGACCCTCCAACGTTGGTTGTCCTCCGGCGGATCAACCCCGATGCCAACGCTGCTGAAGGATATCCTCGCTTCCTATTTCCACATTCTCAGCCGTTACGTGTTGTTACCAAAGTCGGACGGATCTTTGGATTTCCCGATCACCCTTGAGACATTCTTCACTGCGAACAGCGAACTGGAGGTTATCGCTTTTTCCCATCCATGGGCCAGCCACAAGTTGATATCAAAGCGCCTTTTGGACAGACTCATCGGTCCCGAAGAATTTGAAGAACCGAATCTTGCCGCCATCGTATCGGCTATGAGGAAGATGGATACCGATCTGAGCCTTCGCGGAACCCTATCTTCCACATTCGATCATGACCTCCGCGAGTTCGTCGAATTTGCCGGACACTTCGAAATCAATCCACTCGTTTTCCAAAACCACCTGATCCCCGCTCGGCAGAAACAACCGTGTGATTCCACGGAATTTCTAAATGCCGTGGAGCTCCCCGAAAAGCGGCATCTGTCCCGATGGCAGCAGAGAAAACTTGGAGCGAGAACCAAGGCGGCAAACTGGGTTCTCCAGAAATTACTGTAATCCCATACCCAAGAAATTGACCCCATCCGTCACAAAACCGGCAGCATCCGCAGCCGATGTTTCTCTATCAGGAAAGCCGGTGATCATCATCCCCTGCCATAACCGCAAATTCTTCACAATCGGATGTCTGCGCCAACTGAAGGAGCTGGGCATCCTCCAAACATTCGGAGTGATCGTAGTTGACGATGGTTCGGCGGATGAGACGTCGGAATCAGTCGCTGCGGATTTTCCGGAGGCAACGGTTCTCCATGGCGATGGCAACTTGTTCTGGACCGGAGCGATGGAGATGGGCATGCGCCACGCCATCGCCGAAGGAGCCTCCTGCTGCGTCTGGCTCAACGACGACCTTTCCTTGAGTGAATTCGCCATCGAACAAGTTGTAGAGCTTGCGCTTGAGCGCCAGACATTGGTGACCGGACAGGGAGTGATTGATTTAGAAAACGGCTCCCAGTGGTTCTTTCCACTGATGTATCGGGGGAAATCAAAACTTGTTTCCATTGATGTCGATCCCAAAGGGCCAGCAACAGTGAGAGTCGACACGTGCCGGGGCAATCTTGTCGCGATTCCAAGAAACGTAATCTTAAAAGTCGGCTACCCAGACGGGAAAAACATTCCTCATATCGGAGGAGACAGCGACTACGGCCTGCGCGCCACCGCCGCTGGTTTTGAGTGCCTTACCTTGAGCGGTGCCGTCTTTTTCGAGAAAGATACCATCCGGGACGACAACCGATCCTGGCTGTTGGGCAAGCGGCCAATTAAAAAAATATGGAAGGCGGCGCTGTCAAGACGCGGCAACCTTTATCCGCGTATGGTGCTGGTATATAACCTCCGGCATTGGGGATTCAGAGGTGCTATTAACATCTTGCTCGTTTACACGCGGCTCGTGATTCTGAGCTCCTTGAAAATCCTCGTTCCCCGTTCTTGGCTAATCCGTTTATATGGGAACAAATCCCATGCCTACATCGTCTACAAGGGAAGTCCCGGCGAGTCTGAGAGCTGAACGGAATCCTGTTGTCAATCCGCTCAACTTCACAGAGCCTCACAAAACACAAATTATATGGGATTGGATATCACCTCCGTCAGGTATCATTGCTGGCTGAAAAAACAAGGAGTCTGCTTCAACCGAGTGGCGATGCTTGGAAGGCATACTTTCTACGGATTGACACCGGCAACCCTTGCGCGGGCCGTGGCAGGTGCCGGCTTCAAAATGAACGAAGACGAGGCCTGTGCGATTCTCAACGACGACAACGGATACGCCGAGCCCTTCTACCGGTGGCTGGGGTCCGAATCGGTGGATAGCTTCGATTACTCCGACTACGAGCGGGCGACCCATATCTGGGACATGAACCAGCCGCTTCCCGCCGAATTCGAAGGGCAATATGATTTCGTTTTTGACGGAGGCACACTGGAACACGTTTTCCGCTACAGCGATGCCTTGAGAGAGGCAATGACCCTTCCGAAGCAGGGTGGAGTTTTTCTATCAGCCACTCCGGCGAACTCCTATCTGGGCCACGGATTCTATCAATTCGGACCGGATCTCCCGTTCTCGGTGCTACGGGAGGAGAATGGTTACCACCGGGGAAACGTGCATTTGATCGAGATGCGTCATCACGCGATCTTTCATGAGGTCCTGCCACCGGGCGAGGCTCGCGGCCGCGCGCTGGCTTCCACTCCCTGGCCGGCACTCATGTATTTCTGGGGTCGTAGGGAGGCAGAGGTGCCCCGAAAACTCGTGGTGCTTCAACCTGACTACGAAGCCGCATGGAAAGGTTCATCCCACCAAGAACGGGCGAAAGCTCCGCGGGCGAATTTACTGCGGAAGATTGTCGGAGGTCTTCCCAACGACGTAAAAAACGACCTCCTCCGCCTCGCAAAACTCGGCTATACCGTGGTCACCAGAAACGCATTCTTCGACAAAAAATGTTTCAGGGCTGAAAAATCGATCTGACCATTCTTTCCTCCACTTCCAGCGATCAAACGACTGTGGCCAACTTCCGGACATTCACCAATTTATTCCAATTCGACAACCCGCTGCAACTGCTGGTGAACCGGATGTTTTTCGGCAGCACGGGGCCGACGATCTACCACCATGGAAAACTCCAATTCCTAGCGGACCACAATGCCGGTGACCAGGACGGTCCTCGTGCCTGCGTGGTCCCGGGACTTTATGATCCGTTCTTCGAAGTGATCGAATGGAAAATACCCGTCAATTTCATGGACTTGGGAGCGAACGCCGGAGGCTTTGTCCTAGGCCTCTTAAAAAACGGGCGGCAAATCGGCAAAGGCGTGGTCGTGGAGTTGAATCCACTCACTTGGTCCAGACTGGTCTACAACATTTATGCGAACGTCCCGGAAGCTTCTGGCAACATTGAAATCATCAACGGTGCGGTCGCTAAAACCGAGGGCCACCTCGACATTCGCCTTGGAGCCGGAAGCGTGGGCGACAGCGTTCTGGGATGCGAATCCGGAACTCTCCATCACCTCCCATGCTACAGCCTTCCCGGATTGCTTGAACGCTTTGAAGGAATGACCGTGGACGTCCTCAAGATCGACATCGAAGGTTCGGAATACGATCTGCTGGAAGAATCCTGCGACTGTCTGGCAAACGTGCGGTACTTGTTAATAGAAATCCATTCCGTGCCTGACCACCAGGAGTCCGAAGTCCTAGACTGGATCCAGACGTGCGGTTTTTCGAAGGTTCACCCATCAAGGAAGCCCGTCGAATCCAATGTTTTTCTTTTCAGGAATGATAGAATCCCGTCACAGGCAGGAGGGCCCGCATGAGAATCCTGATTTCCAGCAAACATTTCCTACCGACATTGGGCGGAAGCATCAACTACGCCGTGATGTTGGCCGGTGCATTCCGCCGCAAAGGAGCAGAGGTCATCATCATGACACGCACTTCAGGTCCGGAAGGACCGGTCGCCGGATGTGAGGTCGTCAGAAATGCAGGCGTCGGGCGGCGTTTCGAACTCGCGGGCTGGGCCGACGTGATCTTTCAAGTGGAAGCATCGTGGCAGGACGTATGGCCCTTCCTTCTGCGGGCTAGACCCTGGTTTCCGACCATCCACTGCGGCAAGATCCGCAGCACGGATCTGCGCACGCGGATCGCACAGTTCGGACTGTCGGCCGCCTACAAGATGGGGCGAACCATCCCAGTGGGTGATCAGGTGGCCCGTGATGCGGGCATCCGGGGTGAACCCATTCACAATCCTTACGATAATGAGGTCTTCCATGAAGCGGAGGGAGTATTCGCACGCCATATCGATCTGTTATTTGTCGGTCGGGTGGAAAAAAGCAAAGGTGTTTTTGTCCTATTGGAAGCCTTGAAACGCATCGCCGGAAAATTGGACTCACCTCCGACTTGCTGTTTCGTGGGTGACGGCCCCGATTCTGGAAAGCTGAGACAGGCGTCTGCAGATTTCGGGCCGGGAGTGCGTTTCGAACATGCGGGACGGCTCGCCCCTGAAGCGGTCGCCGACCGAATGCGGAGAAGCAAGATCCTCGTTTTCCCAACAACTCCCGAGTGGGCCGAAGCCAGCCCGCTCACCCCTCTCGAAGCGTTGGCATGCGGATGCCGCATCATCGCCGCTGACAACGGAGGAACGCGGGAGAATATCGGACCTGATGGAATTCTCGTGGAAAGCGGCGAGGCAGCCCCTTTGGCTTCCGCGCTCTTCGAACTTTTACAATCCCCCCCGGTCCGCGACATGGATGAAGTGCGCAAATTTCTAACAGATAGAACCCTAGATCGGGTTGCCAGCAGATATTTGGAACGTTTTGCTGCGGTGATCGGGGCCGGACGTAACTCCGCCGGATGTGATGCTGACCAAATTGCAAAAAGATAATCACGACGAATCGAAATGCTCCAATCCATCTTAAAAAAAGGGCGCTCTTGGGCCCGCGAAAATCTCCTCACTTTCAACACCATCCGCTATCGCGTTGAATTCCCAAGGCTGCTTGATGCATTTTCAATCATCGGAAAACAGGGCACTGTCTTCGATGGAGGAGCCGGAAGCGGACAGATGCTGCGGAAGGTGTTCGAGCATGGCTTCTGCGAAAGGGCGATCGCTTACGAATATGATCCGGCCCTTTACTCCATCCTTTTGAGTAATCACTGCGACCTTTCCAATTTTTCCGCCAAGCAGGGATCGCTACTGGAAATTCCCTATGAGGACGAATCGGTGGATTGCGCCATGACCACGCAGGTCTTGGAACACATTGAGGACCACGAGAAGGCCGCCGGCGAACTGGCACGGATCGTCCGGCGTGGCGGGCATCTGATTGTCAGCGTACCCCATCCACCCGAACCATTCCATACCCCGGGGCATCTTCGCGAAGGGTATACCGAACAGGACTTGAAGGCTTTGTTTCCTTCACCGAAATTCGAGCTGCTGCTTACCGGCTACTCGATGACACGGCCCACCATCGAGCGGGCGATGCTCGCAAAGCGGTTTCCGCTCGGCGGATTCTACTTCCCCGTGGCATGGGCGGATCGCGAAACACGCCTCAATAACACCGAGCGCAAGAACCAGATCCCCTATGGAATCACCTGCCTTTTCCGGAAAAACTAAAAATTACCGAAGATGCAAGCCGACCTAAAGGAATATTACGACAAAAACGCATTCGATTACGACTTGAACCACCTTGGTGAAACGGAGCATGAGGTGGCGCTGGCCTCGCTGATCGGACTGATGATCCATTATGGATTCCAGTCCCTGCTAGATGTGGGCGCGGGAACCGGAAGGGTTATAAGACTCGCCGGACACCGGCTTCCCGGCGTGCGCATTCATGGGATCGAACCATCTGCCAGTCTGCGTGAGGTGGGTTACCAGAATGGAGTTTCTCCTGACGATCTCCAAGACGGAAACGCGTTGAAGCTGCCGTTTGCGGATAACAGTTGGGACGTGGTGTGCGCTTTCGGAATTCTGCACCATATTCCTAACCCAGATGTTGCAATTCTTGAAATGTGCAGGGTGGCGAAATCAGGGGTATTTTTCTCCGATCTCAACAACTACGGATGCGGATCACTTGCCCAGCGGGGCTTCTCCCAGACGCTCCGGGCCCTCGGCTTGTGGAAAGCATTTCAATTCCTCAAAAACGGAGGGAAGTTCGAAAAATTTTCTGAAGGAGATGGAATCCATTATTCCTACTCGCTGTTTGACAGCTTGCCGTCGATCCGTGGCAAGTTTCCCCAGACCTACCTCATGAATACAAAAGGAAATCGTAACAACATTTTCCGTGGTTGCTCCCATGTGAGCGTGTTCGCCGTAAGTGGCGATAGCGAGCTGATCGAACGCAGAAAAACGGAGGCTCCCGGCAGGGCGGCGGAGTGAAGCTCATCGTCATTGATCCACACGTCACATCCAGAAGTCCAGCCATGCGGGCTTGGGTGGGAGCATTTCCCCTCATCCGCAGCCTTTTCGAGACGGTGGAGATCTGGGCGAGTGAATGCGACCTCCCTGAGGGTAATGGACTCATCTGGAGACGGATTCCGCAACGGCTTCCCACTTGGACTCTGCATGCAAGAGATTACCAGCGCCGTGTGAGCAGAATGGCACGTGCGCTCACGCCCGGTGACGAGCGGCTGGTGCAAGTTACGGGATGTGTGGTGCCTGTGGCAGACATCCGTTACATCCATTACTGGAACATCGCACTCCTTGAAGAACATGCATCACGCCGAGAAACGTTTCCGCTGCCTATCAGCAAAAAACTGCCAGCACAGCTTGCCGCGAGAGACGAGAGGACCGCCATCCGTAGCGCCGTCGGCTCTGATAGCTGGTGGGTGGTGAGCCGGTCTCTCGCAGGAAAAATCAAAGCCAGCGGGGCGGCGGGATACTTCGATGTCCTTCCGAATCAATATGATCCACTGCGCTTCAATGGAACGGTCCGGACCGAGTGGCGCGAAAAAATGAGACGCAGCTACGGCTTCCAGCCCAGTGAGCGGATTCTTGTCTTTTCGGCATTCGGGCATTTCGAGCGCAAAGGATTACGCCAAGCGGTAGAGGCGGTGGAATTGCTGAGGCAAATCGGTCACCCGATCCGCCTCCTGATTCTGGGCGGAACTCCCTTAACAGTGAGTCGTT
>JAYULG010000125.1:0-1225 GCA_043763755.1 Akkermansiaceae bacterium
GATACTCATAAAGTTTGTTACACACCGTTTTCATCCTCCTACGGCTGCTTTTTTGCCTTATCGCGGGAATTTCCCTAACGCATGGCATGACGGTCTATGAGGGCGAAAGCGCCGTTGCAATCCGCGATATCATCGATCCCAGCGGCAAGCTCCTCATCCGCATCAATTCAGACCTCACCAAAACCTACTACGTTTACGGCCTCGGCCTCCTCTACGAAGCAAACCAAGCCGATGCCACTAAGACCTACCACTTCGATCAAGTAGGCAGCACCCTCCTCCGCACCAACGACTCGGGAACCGTCATCGGCCAAGCCGAATATAGCGCCTACGGCATCATGTTCTGGAGCCGAGGCGACATGGCCACCACCTCACTCTACAACGGCCAAGCCGGAGTCCAAACCGATGCCAACGGCCTCCTCAACATGCGGGCCAGATACTACAGCCCGTACCTCATGCGCTTCCTGAACGCCGACCCCATCGGCTTCAGCGGCGGAAGTAACTGGTTCGCCTACGCAGATGGGAATCCAATTTCACTGAGTGATCCGTTCGGCTTGGCAGCAGCACAAAACGACTTTTGGGGACAAGTTGGAGATAGGCTTAATGCTCTAGGAGAGAGCAAGTTCTTTGCATCGCAAGATCCTCAAGGAGCCACTGGCGCAGGAACGGATCGAATCATCAATGGTGTTTTTGGTGGTGGAAATACCGTTCTGGGAAATGTCGAACCCTTGAGAAATTCAGGAGTTTATCAGTCAGGGAGTGCAGCGGATCAAGGAGGTGACTTCATGGCAACCTATGCATTGACGGTTGGCTTTGTGGTGGATGCTAAAGGTGCTTTTTCAGGTGGATCCGCCGCTGAGTCTGGTGGGATGACTACAGTTTCTCGCTGGGGTAGACCGGGGTTCCAAGCTGGTGATTTTGTCATGCAGGGCGGCGCTACAAAAATGAACTACTTTAATTCAGGAAAGTGGCAACCGGGGTTTGGGAATCAGAAAGCACCATTTGGAGCAGGTCAAGAATTCGTGGTTCCTAGCAGTAGTTTGCTGAAACCTAGCCAAGCTTCCACAGCCACTATTTTCGATAGAGGCCCATTTGGTTGGATGAAAGATAATTTGGGGCAGAAAACATACAGTCCAAAATAGCTGATATGCACGTAGTACTCTGGGTAATTCCTTCGCTATCAATAGCTTTAAGCATCTATTTAATAGTAATGAATGGAATGGTTTTT
>JAYULG010000126.1:0-16112 GCA_043763755.1 Akkermansiaceae bacterium
CGGCAAGAACAACTAGGTTTTTCATAGATGATAGATGGATAGAGAGGGCTCGTAAAATTACATGCAGCAACAGGAAGTCAGAGTGAGCGCAAAGGCAGCCGCTGTGATAAAAGTCGCGAGTCGTATGGACATGATGCAGATTGTAGGAAAGAGGGCTGCCTTGGCAACTAAAAAGAACTAATGGTTTATGCAATGGTTAAAACCTTTTCCACGATTCTTCGTGGATTTGGAAGTTGTTCACTCTCGACGAATTTTGAATAGATCGCTGGTGCATCTATGGAACAAACACGTTTGATCGGAGCATCAAGATAATCAAATGCGTGATCTTGGATGAGCATCGCAACCATCGCAGAAACACCACCAAAAGGTTTTGATTCGTCAACGAGAACGACTCTATTTGTTTTCATTACGGTCTTCAGAATTGCTTCTTGATCAAGTGGGCGGATAGAACGTAAGTCTAGGACATCGCAACTGATGCCATGTTCGCTTTGGAGAATTTCTGCGGCCGCCAGAGAATGGATGACGGATCGGCCGTGGGCAATTAGCGAGATGTCGTTTCCTTGTCGTTTGAGATCTGCTACACCGAGTGGAACGATATGTTCGCCATCAGCGGGGTCTGGAACTTCACCGGTATCCCCGTAGAGTAAGGTATTCTCCATCACGTAGACAGGATCATTATCACGGATGGCGGCTTTGATGAGGCCCTTTGCATCTGCAGGTGTAGCTGGTGCGCAAACTTTTAATCCTGGAAATGCGGCGAACAGCCCTTCTGGGATGTGGGAATGAGTGGCACCCACACCTGTGCCGCCATTGGCAGGACCGCGAACTACGATCGGACAATGGCAAAGCCCACCGGACATGTATCGCACGCAAGCGGCATTGCTGACTAGCTGATCAAACGCTACGGAGTGGAAGGACCAAAACATCAACTCCATCACCGGGCGGACACCAAGCATGGAAGCGCCAATTCCCATGCCTATAAAGCCTGCCTCAGAAATCGGAGTATCCACCACGCGTTTGTCACCCCATTTTTTCCATAAACCTTCAGTAACTTTGTAAGCGCCATTAAACTGGGCGACTTCCTCTCCCATGATGACGACGTTGGAGTCGCGCTCGAGTTCTTCATCAAGGCCTTCACGGAGTGCTTCGCGGTAGGTGAGAATGCGGGACATAGAAAATGATAGATATGGGAAATGTTATAGAAGATGCGTGAAGCGGATGAAATCAATCGTTGAAAAAATGGCGACCGATCTTGGATGCAGGCGTGTTGTTGTCCGTTTCCCAATACACATCGGTGCTGATATCTGCGATGGTGGGCGCTGGAGAATCATCCGCAAATGTAACTGAATTTGCGGCTTCTGCTCGTGCCGCATTTGTGATCCCACTCACAATTTCTGGAGTGAGAATCCCTTCGGCAATCAGCCGATTTTCGAAAACCGCAATCGGGTCGTGATTCTGTTTGTAATTTTCGATCTCCTCAGGAGTTCGGTAGCCGCCTTTATGCATTGAGTCTGCCACGCTGTGACCATAGTAGCGGTAGGTGTCTATTTCTAAAACGGTGGGCTTACTTTGCTTTTTCGCACGGTCGATGGCGATTTGCGTCTTAGCCCGCACTTCGTAGAGGTCTGAGCCGTTGATCACATCCCATTCAATGGCGTAAGCTTCCGCACGTTGGGCAAGGCAGCCATTGTAGGATGACGAGCGCTCTTGTGAGGTGCCCATGGAATACCCGTTGTTTTCGATCACATAGATGACTGGCAGATTGAACAATGCCGCCAGGTTGAGGGATTCGTGGAAAGCACCTTGATTTACTGCGCCATCTCCGAGGTAGCAGAGGCAACAGCCTTCGCGATTGAGGTATTTCACCCCATAGGCGAGACCCAAGCCCAACGGTGTTTGGCCAGCGACGATACCGTGGCCGCCCCAGAAGTTTTTGTCTGGTGCGAAAAAATGCATGGAGCCGCCCTTGCCCTTTGAACAGCCTGTCTGCTTACCAAACATTTCAGCCATGCATTCGTTCATGCTCATGCCGAGTGCAAGAGCGTGCCCGTGATCGCGGTAGGCAGTGATGAAGTGATCATCGGGTCCGCCGAGTGAAGTCGTTCCTACTGCCACTGCTTCTTGGCCGATATAAAGGTGCAGGAACCCAGCGATTTTCCCAGCAGTGTAATATTTTAGCGAGGCTTGCTCAAAACTCCGGATCCGCACCATTTGCGAATACAGCTCGATTTTTCGCTCAGGGGTAAGAATCTGATTGATGGGCGAACATGCAAAATCAAGGGCGGAAGGGCTGTTGAGTGTCATAAACCTGAAAGGAAAAAATGGCGGAGATTACTTGGCGAGAATTTGCGCGCTTCTGGATACCTTGGGAATGCGCATCTGGGCGAGAGCGAAAATGGCCGTGAACAAAAGATTTGCTGCGGCCATATTGCGCAAGAATACCCACGAAGGAATGGGCGAATTGGTAGGACCAGCCCACAGAGATTGCCACAGACCCGTCAGGTTTTTAGCATAAAGTGGTTCACCAATCCAAGCGATGGAGTTCGTGATTAGATGGAAAACAATCGCTGCTGCGACGGAGCCAATGAGCAATAGCGGTAAGCCTCGATGGGTGAGGCTCTTGCCAAGGAAAAACACGGCGGTGAAACCGAGCAACGTTGTCAAGAAAATCGCAACATCGGAAACAGGGCCAAGACCAAGCGGATATGTAACGGCCCAGATTGCTAAAGGTATTGCGAATCCACGCCAGCCCGGGGCGAGTAAAGCACCACAGAAAAACACGGCTGCCAGTGGCTGAAAGTTTGGCAGTGTATCTGAGAAGGCACTGCCAACTGCACGAAATACAATCAGGAGTGCTACAATCATGATAAGAGGAAGATTGCGTAACATTGCAGGGAAAGACTTGAGGATAATTCGATGCGCGGCTAGATCAAAATCTTGCTTCGGTAAAGGTTTTTTTGATTCAAGAAATGAAAGTTAAGTGCAGGATTTCAACCGTGGATCATGAATTGCTTATCAGTGAGGCGTGGCGTGTGCGTGCGAATGCACACGCGCCGTATTCACATTTCCAAGTGGGTGCTGCGCTTCTCGCAGAAGATGGGAGGGTTTTCCTTGGCTGCAACGTGGAAAATATTTCCTACGGTCTTACGAACTGCGCAGAGCGAGTTGCCATAGGCGCAGCGATTGCCGCGGGAGTGAGAAAGTTTCGTGCTATCGCAGTGGTTGCGGACACCGCTGTGCCAATTTCCCCTTGTGGAGCTTGTCGGCAGGTGATGGCAGAATTCGGGTTGCCGCTGGTAATTTTGGCCAATCGCTCTAGCCAGATTGAGTTCATGCTAGAAGAACTTCTGCCACGAGCAACTGCGGGTATACTGGATGGGCCTGAGTAGGATTGTTCCACGTGGAACAGGAAGCGACATCGCGGATGTTTCATTTCCAGCCTTGAGCTAGTGGCTGGCTCCACTAAGGTGCGGTTTCCAAGATGTTTCGTTATCCAAAAACTTATGACGTAATTGTGATCGGTGCTGGTCATGCGGGTGTTGAGGCTGCAATGGCGGCTGCCCGACTAGGCGCACAAGTCGCAATTCTGACACAGAATCTTGATACGATCGGTCAGATGTCTTGCAACCCTGCCATCGGTGGTCTTGCGAAAGGGCATATGGTCCGTGAAATCGACGCCCTAGGTGGTGTCATGGGACTCAACACCGATGCAACAGGCATCCAATGGCGGATGCTAAATGCTTCGAAAGGACCCTCAGTGCGAGCACCGCGGGCGCAATGTGACAAAAAAGCTTACCAATTCCGCATCAAGCACGAACTCGAAGCCATGCCCGGAATTGAGATTCACCAAGGGAACGTAGCAGATCTATTAGTCGAAAATGATCATATTTTCGGAGTCACAACATCGCTCGGTATGCAAATGGTCGGGAAATCCGTAATTCTCAGTGCCGGAACATTCATGGGGGGCCTCATGCACGTGGGTCTCCGAAACGAAAAAGGGGGGCGGATGGGGGATGGGACCTCCCATATTTCTGAATCACTGAAGCGCCTTGGCTTTACGGTAGAGCGTTTCAAAACTGGCACACCTTGCCGCCTGAATGCTCGATCCATTGATTTCTCAAAGTGTGAACAGCAGGACGGGGATGCACCAGTCCCGAAGTTTAGTTTCATGGCAGACACCCTTCGGAAGAGCGAGAATGATCTATTTACTCTCAATCCTTGGGGCGATTCGATGTTCCACGTGGAACAAATACCCTGTTGGATTACTTACACCAATTCTCGCACACACGAGATTATCGCAGCAAATCTTCATCAATCCCCGATGTATTGCGGAGTGATCGAGGGAGTTGGCCCGCGCTATTGCCCTTCGATTGAGGATAAAGTGGTGCGCTTTGCCGAAAAAGACCGCCATCAAGTCTTCTTGGAGCCCGAAGGCCGCCACACTCTCGAATATTACGTAAATGGTGTCTCAACCTCACTGCCCTACGGTGTGCAACTGGATTTCCTCCGCTCAATCGCTGGTCTTGAGAAATGCGAAATCCTTCGTCCTGGCTACGCAGTGGAGTATGACTATTGCCCGCCCACTCAGCTTGCAGTCACATTGGAGACCAAGAGGATCGAAGGCCTTTATTTTGCAGGACAAATCAACGGCACATCAGGTTATGAAGAAGCAGCAGGGCAGGGGCTTATTGCGGGAACGAATGCTGCGCTCAAGGCGCTTGGGAAACCGGAATTTACCCTGGGTCGTGACGAAGCTTACCTCGGAGTGATGATTGATGATCTGGTGACGCGTGGTTGCACTGAGCCATATCGCATGTTCACCAGCCGTGCAGAATACCGACTTCTACTTCGCCAAGACAATGCAGATATCCGTCTGACGCCTAAAGCTGCTGCCATCGGCCTTGCAAACGGAGAGCGCGTCTCTCGGGTGGAAAAGAAGATCGCGGCACTTGCTCTAGCAGATCCATTTGTCCGCCAGACCAGTCACCAAGGAGTGAAACTCGACCAATGGCTCCGTCGTAGCGAAAATGCATGGAATTCTCTGCCTCAAACGATTCTTAAAATGTTCCACGTGGAACTGTGGCCACTGATCGAGACAAACTTTAAATACGAGGGTCACATAAATCGCCAGCAGGCGCAAATCAACCGAATGGCTCGCAATGAGGAAAAAAAAATCCCAGCAAATCTAGATTTTGCAATGATCCATGGCCTCAAAAAAGAAGCTCAAGTCCGATTTTCTGAGATTTGCCCTGGAACGGTCGGTCAAGCTAGCCGGATTCCGGGCATCACACCGGCTGACATAGCAATTCTGGTGATCTCGTTGGAAAAAATCGAGCGTGTCCATGCCGCCCTTTGATAGGCACCGACCGCTAGGTAGCATCACTTCACTTTTGCGAGATGCTTTTTGGGATCTTTGTCAAATTCTGCTTTGCAATCACCACAGCATGTTCCAACTACTAGTGTTGATTTAATGTTTTCATCGCTCGCCTCACCGCTCAGCGGGCATTTTCCATCTGCAGTTTTTGCGACATCTGCTATGAATGAGGCGGGGGCCGCGTCGAATTTAGCCTTACATTTTTTGCAGCAAAAGGAAACAGACACTTCAGAGGTCTTTTTTCCAGTCACGTCGTTGCCTTTAATTGGACATTTTGTGTTGATAGCCTCTGCAGCAAAGCATTGTGCGAGACCCATGGTGAAGGCAGCGATGATGGCGAATGTTGTTTTCATGATGAAAGTCTGATAACATCATTCCTCGCCGACGCAAATCAATACTTCGCTTCGCCTAAAATCTCACTACCGCCCGAGTGAAATGAAAAGGGGTCATCTCTTTCTTCATTTTGGTATGCAACGGCTTAACTGCACAGAACCTTACAGATTTTCGTTGGAAGGACCGCTTGCTTGTATTTCCAAACATTTGAGCCGATCAACTCCAGCAATTGGAAGCTTTGAAGGCCGAAACTGAGGATCGTGTTCTGAAAATTCCCATTCTGCAAACTCCTCTTGGCGCAAAATTCTAAGCTCCATCACAGATTACTTCTGAATTGATTGCTCGATTCAACCCTCAGCCCTCTTCGCCGATGATCTACGTTATAGGCTTGGATGGCATCACGACTCTGAGCTGGCCAGTAGATGAGTTCAGTGATGCAAAGCTATTCGCCGCATTTGCCGCAATGCCCATGCGTAGTTCTGCCATCTCACTTCCGTAGACTTCCTTTCTGAGTTGACGATCAATTTCTTATGTAATCTTTATCAAAATAGGTTCTAAAATTTCCGTTGCCTATCCGTTTCATCTTGGATGTTAAAATCTGTCTTTATTTCCACCTTCTCAGGATTTTCTCTTTTGAGTGCCCAAGAATCTCTCAATCCACTTATCGTCACTGCCACGCGTACGGCACAATCTGAAAAGACGGTGGCTTATACGACACACACTTTGGGGGCAGATTTTTTCCAACAAAATGCCGTGCGGACGCTGCCTGAGGCATTTCAGTATGTGCCTGGCGTCTTGGTCCAAAAAACGACTCACGGCCATGGCTCTCCATTCATCCGCGGCTTTACCGGGCGCCAGAATCTGCTTTTGCTGGACGGTGTCCGCATCAACAACTCAACGTTCCGCTCAGGACCTGTGCAGTATTGGAATACTCTAGATGCGCTCGCCATTGACCGAATCGAAATCATCAAGAGCCAAGGGTCTGTGCTTTACGGCTCAGATGCCATTGGCGGAACGGTGAATACCTTTACGAAAACATCGCGCTTCCGTGATGAACCCGCAGGCTCATCATTCCTTGGTGGATCCGCTTTTTACGAACACCGCACGAATGGCCAAGGGAGCCACATTGGGCGTTTAGAAACTCAGACAGGCGTTGGCGGGAAATTTGGAATGATGCTAGGAATCTCCGCCAAGGACTTCGGCGATATCGAATCCAATGCCATCGGGCGCATGACAAATACTGGCTACCCTGAGCAAGATCTCGACTTCCGTTTTGATTGGGCAATCTCGGCGGATTCCACGCTCACTTTTGTTTCGAACTATGTAAACCAGGACGGTGTTTCCCGCTGGCATAGGACCTTAGAAAATCCTGGCTGGAAGGACGGTAGCAATGTAGCAGCACCAGGATCGTGGACAGCGGACACTTACGATCAAGAGCGCTCGCTAAGTTACGTCCGCTACGCCAATGAAAATCCTCTCGCTGGCGCTGCGATTCGGCGCTGGGCCGCTACCGTTTCCTATCAATCATCCGCAGATGCAGAGTTTCAAAATCGTTTCCCTAACAAATCGGCTACCGATGCAGGTGTTCTTCGCAGCACAGAAATCAAGGTAGATACCCTTGGCATTGATCTTTCCTTAGAATCTCCTATCGGACTGGGCATGCTCACTTATGGACTCGATTTTTACCATGATGACGTTGACGCGACTGGCACTCGCACCAAGTTGGATGGTACTGGGCAGACTGAGAGTTTACCTGTCGCTGACAATTCTGAATATGATCTTTTCGGTATCTACGCCCAGTATGCCTTTAGGCCTATTGAGAAATTCGAGCTCACCGCGGGTTCTCGCTACACCACTGCCGAGGCCAAGCTAGGTCGCTTCGCCACGGGAGAAAATGTAACCATTGATTCCGATGCACTTGTGAGTTCCCTGCGCGGTATTTACTCAGTTAATGATCAATGGAGTTTTTACGGCGGCGCGTCTCAAGCTTTCAGAGCACCGAATGTGGAAGATCTTTCAGGAGTCACTTCGTCGGGTTCCTTTATAACGAAAGTAGGTAATACGAATCTTAGACCCGAGGAATCAATCACATACGAAATAGGGACTCGGCACGAGACGGATACTACATTTGCGAATGCAACTATTTACTATACCGATGCAGACCACCTCATCATTTCCACGCCACTGGCAGTAGGTAAAACAGATGCCATCAATGTCATGGGAGAAGGTTATGTGTATGGTGTCGAAATAGAAGGATCATGGCGTTTTCACCCGCAATGGACAGTTTCAGGTTTTGCTGCTTGGCAAGAAGGTGAATCTAAGTCTCCAACAGTTCTAAACGGGCCCGTTGAACAAAAGCCGAATAAACAACAGCTTCCGCTCTCTGGCTCCATCGCCCTCCGTTGGCAAGATGCGAGCGATAAAGTTTGGGTTGAAGCCCGAATTCTCGCCGCTGCGCAAGAGGACCGGGTTGATCTGATCGACCAAGCAGGGGACAATCAACGCATCCCGACGGGAGGCACCCCAAGCTATGTTTCTGCGTCTTTGCGCGCAGGGTGGCGCGTCACTGAGACTCTTGACCTCACCTGTGCTGTCGAAAACGTAACCGATGAGGACTATCGTATCCATGGCTCTGGTCAGAATGAATCCGGACTTGGTGCGACTTGTAGTATTAAGCTGAACTGGTGAGCATTGGCCAAGGGTGTATCGCCTCCGATTGTGACGAAAAAGACACTGACGAAATAGTCACAAAGAAAATACGGCGCCCGTATTAGGGATCGCAAGAGTAGTGGTGGATTTCCGATTTGCTATGAAATTTTGCTCTCTTTACACATCCACGTTCTTCGCGCTCTTTGTTTCTGCTGCCCCGCTAAGCGCACAGTTGATCATCACAGAAATCAATTCGAATCCAGCAAGTGGAGATTTCTGGGAGTTAACAAATGTAGGACCTTCTAGCGTAGATATAGGAAACTACAAGTGGAATGACAACCAGCGCTCATTCACTGGAACCACCGTTTTTACAATTCCTGCGAACACTCTGATCAACTCTGGAGAATCGATTTTATTCAATAATGAAGGATCTGCCACGGTGTTTCGCGCTGCGTGGAACTTAGCCCCGACGATCAAAGTCATTTCTGGAGGCCCAGGGTTGGCAATGAATGATGCAATCACATTGTATGATTCTACGGGAAGCGAATTGTTATACTTATCCTACGCTATAAATGGGTTCACCCGCACGGGGAATACGCCCTCAGCAGGAGGTCACGCCGGTGTCTCCGCAGGTGGACTTGCTACAGTATCCATGGTGTGGGATCAGGCATCGGTCTCATCTCCACGCTACTCTGCGGCTTCAGCTGGAAATCTCGGATGTAGTGCCCATCCCACTTCTGCGACGACTATCGGCTCGCCTAGTTTCAGCGGCTTTGCAGTTGCGCCTCCATCGGTAACTCTTTCCGTTTCTGCAACTCCTTCTACATTTGCGGAAAACGCAGCTAACCCTGCGTCTGTCGGAACAGTCACGCGCGCGGTGGCCACTACTAGCGATTTAGTCGTAAATCTGTCCTCCAGTGATGTCACGGAAGCCACTTTTCCTACACAGGTCACAATCCTCGCAAATCAGACTTCTGCACAGTTCAACATCTCGGCGGTGGATGATAGTTTTCCAGACGGCAGTAAGACTTTGAGCATCACCGCTTCTGCGGCAGATGCCACAAGCGGGACTACGAGTATCACAGTGACAGACGATGGCGATGTCATCACGAGCAACCTCATGCTCACTGAAATCCTTTCGAATCAAAGCACCCCAAATTCTGCTGGCTCAGTCGCAGACTACTGGGAGCTCACAAACTTTGGCGCAAGTGCCGTCGATTTATCCGGCTACTCATGGCACGATAGTGGCCGCTCGGCAGGGACTGCTGCAAATTACGCGTTGCCTGCGGGGTCCATCATCGCCGCAGGCGAATCGGTTATTTTTACAGCCACAGTCCCGTCAGTCTTCAGAACTTGGTGGGGACTGCCATCCACGGTGAAGATTTTCCAAACGATTGGCGCACCTGGGCTTGGTTCCGATGATGGAATCTCGCTATTTGATAACACGGGAAATGAAATGTTCTTCTTTAGCTATGCAGCGGGTGGCTTTACACGAGAGGACGGAAGCCCATCTACCGCTGGCCAAGCTGGAATAGCCGCTGGCGGGAGTGTGAATACAATGGCACTGATCTGGGTTCCGAGTTCCGGCACCTCCGTCACCACCGGGACCCCGAGTGCGACTCCAGTTCACTATACTTTCGCGACTGGTAATAACTACGGCAGCCGCATTGCAGCGACGAATTTGGACATTGGCTCACCCGGCATCACTATCGGCGTGCCATCGGTAAGCATCACCAGCGCGGCAGTAGCCGAAGGAGATACCGGCACGTCTATCCTCGCACTCAATGTCACTCGCACCGATGTTTCATCAGCGTTTTCCGTGGACTATGCCGTGACTGGCGGCACGGCAAATGGCTCTGATTTCACCCTCGCTTCTGGCACTTTAAACTTCACCACCTCTGGAGCCGCGACCTTGCCCATTAATATCACAATCAACGGAGATACCACTTCCGAGCCGAACGAAACGATCATCGTCACACTTTCAAATCTTGTTAATACCACTGGCACCACGATCATCGCCAATGCCGTGGGCACAGGCACCATCACCAATGATGAAGTGGTAGTCCCGGTCTTTACTAATCAGCCTATTAGCACTGCCATCACGAGCGGTGGAGTGGCCACCCTCACACTCAGAGCAAGCGGATCACCCGCTCCGAGCATCCAATGGTATCGAGGCAATACTGGAGATACAACTACCCCAGTGGGCACCAATTCCAATACCCTCACCACTTCCGCTCTCACAGCCACTACCAGCTACTGGGCACGCATTACAAATAGCGGTGGCTTTGTAGATAGTAACACAGTGAATGTAAATGTAGTGGCTGGTCCACTCGCCGTAAATCTCTCCACCTACGTCCGGGTAGGCCGCTTTGGTCTACCAGAGTGGCGGCGCACTCCGCTGCCTGCGGGCACTGCTTCACATAACCTTTTGTGTGATGAGGCATCCGCCGTTACCTACAACTGGGATACCGATACATTGTTTATCTCTTGCGATGGTGGCCGCTCGATCACCCAAGTCTCAAAAACTGGCGAATTAATTGATACTATGTCGCTCGGGCTATTGGCAGGCGCACCGCAAGGCACTGCATTTTATGATCCAGAAGGTATCACCTACATCGGCGGGGGTCAGTTTGTCATTTCAGAAGAGCGCGATCGGCAATTGGTGAAATTCACCTATGCTCCCGGAACCACGCTCACCCGTGCGAACTCGCAGACGGTGGATCTCGGCACCTTCGATGACAATACCGGCACCGAGGGTTTATCATGGGATCCGCAGACAAATGGCTTCATCTGCCTCAAGGAAAAAACACCCATAGGAGTTTTCCAAACGAATGTCGATTTCGCAGCAGGCACTGCCACCAATGGCTCGGCCACTGCCGCAAACTCCATTAACCTTTTCGATACCACGTTGCTCGGGTTGACGGATGTCGCAGATGTTTTCGCATTCTCGAATTTGCCATCCATGGTCGGCCAGCCACAAGCAGGCAATCTACTCATCTTGGGACAAGAAGATGCGCGGGTCCTCAATGTCACCCGTGCTGGTGTGATCCAAAGCTCAATGAATATCACTGCGGATGCGGGCGACCTCATCAGCTCGCCAAATATGCAACATGAAGGCATTACCATGGACCGCGCAGGGAATATCTACATCGTCAATGAGAACGGTGGCGGCAGTATCGAGTTCCCAGAACTTTGGGTCTATTCAGTGAGCAGTGCGGCAAATGTGCCTCCTACTGCCGTTGTTCTCAACAATGCCGTCACTACTCTACAAGAAAACAGCAGCACCGCCTCTCCGGTAAAAGTCGCGGATATTGCCATCACGGATGACGGCCTGGGCACCAACGTGCTTGCCCTCACTGGCGCAGACGCTGCATCTTTTGAAATCACGGGTGCTGCGCTGTTCATCAAGGCGGGTGTAGCACTCGATTTTGAAACAAAGGCCAGCTACTCAATCACCATCACAGTCGATGATGTCACCCTCGGATCGACACCGGATGCATCGGTCAATTTCACGCTCGCAGTGAGTGATCAAATCGTCGAGATCGCTGCCGTTCCCGCGCTCGTCATCACTGAAGTCTCGCCATGGTCCAGCAATCTGGCGAGCAGCCCAAACATCGGTGCGGATTGGTTTGAAATCACTAACGTCAGCGCAAATCCCGTGAACCTCACAGGCTGGAAAGTGGATGACAATTCAAACAGTTTCGCCGCTGCGATTGCACTGAATGGGATCTCCACAATCGCGGCGGGTGAGTCCGTGATCTTCGTGGAGAGCACTGCCGCCACTCAAGCGGCCATCGCCAGTAATTTCAGGTCCTCATGGTTTGGCGCAAGTCCACCCGCTGGATTGCAAATCGGTACTTACACAGGCAGTGGCATCGGCCTTGGCGCAGGAGGAGATGCGGTGAATCTGTATAATGCGATGGGCGCACTCCAAGCGAATGTCACATTCAGCGCAGCGGATGGTGTTAGCCCGTTCCAGACTTTTGATAACACTGCCGCTCTTAATGGCTCCGCGCTTTCACAGTTGAGCGTGCTCGGCGTGAATGGTGCCGTAGTGGCCACGAATTCTTCGATAGAAATTGGCTCGCCCGGCTACTCCGCACCCGCCGTTCTGCGCGTCACAGAAGTAGCTCCATGGAGCAGTGGGAGTAGCCCGCTTGCCGCAGATTGGTTTGAACTAACTAACACAGGAGCCCGTGCCATCAACATCACTGGCTGGTTGGTAGACGATAACTCAGAGTCGCCTGCCGCCGCCGGTCCACTTTCAGGAATCTCCACGATTGCTCCTGGTGAGTCCGTCATATTCATCGATTCTGCAAATCTAGAGGCAGCCCGCACTGCCTTCTTGAATATTTGGTTCGGCGCTAGCCCACCAGCCAATTTGCAAATTGGGGTCTATTCGGGTGCTGGCGGTCTTGGCACCGCTGGTGATGCGGTGAATCTCTTCGATACTGCCAGCCCCACTCGCAGCCGTGTGGTAAATGCCGCCTTTGGCCCCTCACCCAGCGCTTCGCCCTTTACGACTTTTGACAATGCTGCCGGACTTAACGTCGGAACGATCACCACCTTCAGCGCCGTAGGAGTCAATGGTGCATTTGTTGCGTCCAATAGCGCAACTGAAGTTGGCTCCCCGGGAAATACTGTGGATTTCCGCCTCCAGTTACTTCACCTCGCGGATGCGGAGGCTGGCCTTCTCGCCTCGCAAACTGCGCCGAATCTTGCGGCCCTCGTGGATGCCTACGATGGCACATTCCCAAACACGCTCATCCTCGCCGGTGGGGACAATTATATCCCGGGTCCATTCATCAGCGCTGGCACAGATCCCCTCGTCGCTGCGACTCACACCCGCGGTGCCAATCCCGCCGCTGCGGACATCGAGATTCATAACAGACTTGGCGTCGAGGCATCTACCATCGGAAATCACGAGTTTGATCTAGGCACCAATGCGTTTTCTGATGCCATTCTCGACACCACCTTCCCTTATCTAAGTGCAAACCTAAATTTCGCCGGGGATTCTGGAATTTCTGCCCGTTACCTTGAGACCGTGGGAGTCAATGGCCTTGAAGAAGCTTCCACACTTGCACAAAGAATTGTGCCATCCGCAGTCGTTACGAAAAATGGTCAAAAAATTGGTCTCGTCGGTGCCACTACACAGATCGTCGAACGAATTTCATCCACCGGTGGCGTGGAGGTAAAAGGCTTCGCAGGAGATGGCAATGAAGTAGATGATATGGTTTTGCTCGCCAGCCAGCTCCAGCCCGTCATCGCCGATCTGAAAGCCCAAGGGGTCAACAAAATCATCCTCATGGCCCATCTCCAGCAGATTGCCAACGAGCAGACTCTTGCGCCGCTCCTCACGGATGTGGATATCATTCTCGCTGCTGGCTCTAACACCCGGCTCGGTGATGGCACGGATGTCTCAGTCGCTTTCCCCGGTCACGCTGCAAACTTTGCTGGGAATTACCCGATCTACACTGCCGGTTCGGATGGGAAACCGACGGTGATCGTGAATACGGATAACGAATTCACCTACCTCGGGCGGCTCGTCGCAGACTTTGATTCGAGCGGAATTCTGCTTGTCCCCGCTCTTGCAGCACGCACCGCACTCAATGGTGCCTACGCCGCCACGGCTGCGAATGTCGCCACTGCATGGGGCGTCTCCGAGGCGAATCTCAGCACCACGGCCTTCGCCGTCGGCACCAAGGGCGCTCGGGTGAAGCAGATCACGGACGCGGTGCAGGGCGTCATCAGCACGAAAGATGGAGATGTGCGCGGCTTCACCTCCGTTTACCTTGAGGGCGAGCGCAATTTCGTCCGCAATCAAGAAACCAATCTTGGAAACATTTCAGCGGACTCCATGATTACTGCCGGCGAGACTGCGCTACCATCAAACCGTTTCGTCGCCGCGTTGAAAAACGGTGGTGGCATCCGCGCTCAGATAGGTGCCGTGGACGTCATCAGTGGGGCAAAGATTCCGCCAATCGCTAATCCTGCCGCTGGTAAACCAGCGGGTGGTATCTCGCGGCTGGACATCGAAAACTCAATGCGCTTCAACAACGGACTCATCGTCTGTGATACCACTCCCGCTGGACTCAAGGCCATTCTCGAGCACGGTGTCTCACTGCTCGGGAACCAAGGCCGCTTCCCACAAATCGGCGGAATTCGTTTCTCCTATGATCCGGCGCTTGCCGCTGGGGCACGCGTCCGCAGCATCGTCACGCTCGATCAAGACGATAACGTTACGGGTCGCGTCGTGGAAGCCGGCGTTGTTGTGCCACAAGCGCCGCCAGTGATCACCCTCGTCACGCTGAATTTCCTCGCTCAAGGCGGAGATAGTTATCCGTTTAAGCTCAATGCAGACAACTTCCGCTACCTCCTCAGTAATGGCACGCTGTCCGCACCCATCAGCGAGACGCTAGATTTCACGGCGGCGGCGGTGGTTCCTTCTAACATCCTTGGTGAGCAAGCCGCGTTATCGAGCCATCTATCTGCCTTCTTCGCCACGCCTGCCGCAGCTTATAATCGGGCGGAAACATTGCCTGTGCTTGATACGCGAATCCAGAGCTTGGCGATACGTGCCGATGCAGTGGCACTCGGGTCCGTCACCCTCGCCGTGTGGCTTGCCGACAATGGTTTCGCCGATGGAAACTCGAACGCCGATGGGGATGGTCTCATCGATTTGTTAGAGTTCGCCTTTGGTCGCAATCCGCTGGTGAATGACAGCACACAGATCATCGCCGATGTTCCTAACAGACTTCTGCTCGCTCGTGGCACTCCAGCGATTTACTCCGCGCCCACTGCAAATGGCCAAGACTTCCGCGTTGTTTTCATGCGCCGCAAGAATCCCGCATCCGTCGGCCTCGTTTACAGCCCGCAATTCAGCTCGGACATGAGTGTTTGGGAAACAAGCGCTGCCACTCCTACCGTGATCGCCAGCGATGGAGATCTCGAGGCAGTCAGCATTCCTTATCCGTTCTTCGTCAATGGCCTGAAAGCAAAATTCTTCCGCGTGGGTGTGTCTGCCGCACCTTGATTGCACTTCCATCTCACCCTTCTCATCGATCATGAAAATCACCTCACTTTTGCCATTTCTCGCCCTCGCATTTTCGACCGCTACCACTCATGGCGCCATCACTTACAGCGGATTTCAAAACATCACCATCGGCAACACTTTCGGGAGTGTTTATGTCGATGTGGATCAATCATCCTCAAGTCCCACCCAAGCATCCGGCTGGGATATCGATGCGTTTTTCGGTGGTGAAGCATTTGGCAATAGCGCGGCATTCCAGCCCATACGCCAAACCGTAGCTGTGAGTTCTGCGATCGTTCGGCTGAACCTCGGCGACCTCGTCGATGGCACAGACATCTATGCATCTGCCCCGGCAGGCTCGTCCACCCACATCGGGAACTCCCCCGGCCAGTTTGCCTCTGGCACACAAGGCTACCTGGGTTTCCGTCTTACCGACAACAATGCCGCTGGCCCGTTTTATGGCTGGATGCGGGTGAATTTTTCAAACTCAGGTGGCACCGGCGCCATTCTTGACTGGGCCTATGAAACTTCTGGGTCCGGCATCAGCGTCGGCGCAATCCCTGAACCAAGCGCGCTTGCCCTTGCAAGCATCGGCTGCGCGACGCTGCTTATACGCCGCCGCCAATGAGCCGCCGATAAGGCAAAGAGGTATGGTGCTCAGCGCCTCTAGCCATATGGTTGCTACGCAATCAGGGCATATTAATATTCAGCATTTACGAACTACAT
>JAYULG010000127.1:0-1222 GCA_043763755.1 Akkermansiaceae bacterium
TTTTCCACCCGCAAAATTCCCGGTGGTGCGGATGCTTACATCCGCCTGTGGGCACAATCCGTGGCACCTCTGGGGTTGCGTGATGTCCCCCTTGATGAAGCGGAGCTACTCACTGCAATTCGAAGTTATCAAAAAGAACTCATGGTAACTCAAGAGACCAAGGAAGTGATCCGCTGGTTGCGCCATCCCCCATTGCCCATCGCGGCGCTACCCATCTACGAGCTACTTTTCCAATCTGCCCTCGCATCTCTGCCCACTGAGTATCGCGCATTGTTAAAGTTAAACAGCGTGCCATTGAAAGTCATCCGCCCGGTGACCAGAGGGTTGCTCAAGCTCATCCGCGCCGCCATCGGCCCCGAAAATATTTTATCAGACAGTGCCATCGCACGTCTTAAACGGTCTGTCTAACTCAGCCACCTACTAAGCCCGGAATTTTTCTCAAAATCTTTTGCCTGCCGTTTCACCAGCCATAAAGAAACACCGCTACCGAAAATCACTCCGAGAACGATCCCCCAGAAAAGCGGGCGGACAGAATTCGCCGAGCTCACATTCATCCCGAAAACAACCACAAGGGCTACGAAAGGAATGAGAATAGCCGCAAGCAAACTCACGCGATACACCATTTTCCTAAGCCTCTCGGCAGCCTTCGCTTGCGCTTCTTGATGCTCAGCATTGCACAATTCCACAAAGATCCGCGCATCTGCGAGGAGTAACTCTGCGGCGCGCTCGATATCCCGTGCACGATCACGCAAGCTGCGGATATCACGGTCATCTGGCTCAAAGCCAAGCGCCTGCTCCAGCGCATGGACAAGATCCCGAGTGGTGCGAGCGAGCGGGCTGGCATGGCGTAGAATCGCAAAAATCTGGGTGGCGCTGCTCACCCGCTCAAGCGCCTCGATGTGATGCGCAATCACGGTTTCATAACGGGCTAAAAGCTCGCTGAGTTGGTTGATGCCGGGGCCGCCTGGTTGCGTCCACCTCCCGTCGTTGCGCTTCCAAAAAAACCATGCATCCCGTGCGGCTGGCCCCGGCTGCGGCAGTTCGTGCAGCACCAAGAGAAGTTCGCTCGCTCCCTCCATGCAGCGCTGGTGGCCAGGGCGATTGCTCAATTGCTCCTGCAAGCTCACCTCGATTTCAAAATGAGCCGGCAGTTTCAGTGTGTCTGGCTTGGCCATGGAAATGTTCATAAGTCATGGCATCGTCGTGAACAAGCAGTGAAAAC
>JAYULG010000128.1:0-1221 GCA_043763755.1 Akkermansiaceae bacterium
CCCGAAAAAGTTTTTTCCATCCATAAACCAAATCACATTTTGACCCGTGGCTAAGTTGCGCCAGACGAGATCGGCTTTCTGGTCTCCGTTGAAGTAGCCGACGCCCTCAATGGTCCAGTTCCGATGGTTAATGGTTAAAATTGAGTCATAATCGCGTCCTCTAATTAATGCGGCATCCCCTCCCGCGAAGTCTTTGCCCTTGAGATACCAGATATCATTTTGTCCAGTGCGCCCATGTCGCCAGACCAGATCTGTTTTCTTATCCCCATTAAAGTCGCCATATCCCACGATCGCCCAGTCTGTATCAGGGACCGACAAGAGTGAGTCGTAATCAATGCCTTTTCTTGGAACATAGCTGACGCTGCCATCTGATCCTGCGAAGGTCGTCCCCTTGAGATACCAGATGACATTTTCGCCCGTCGCAGTATTTCGCCACACCAGATCCGCATAGCCATCGCCATTGAAGTCAGGCGCATTGGCACTGAGGTTAGTCGCTCTCGGGGTGACGGTGATGGACAAGGTTTTGCGGGTGGAGGCTCCGAGATTATCGGTGGCCGTAAAGGTCAGGGTCTCGGCTCCACTGAAAGTAAGATCGCTCTGGTATTTGAGACCTGTGGCGTTGTATAAGGTGGTGGAAAGCGGGTCGCCGATGGCCATAATCGTCACCGATCGGGTGCCATTGCCAACAATATCAGCAGCGGTGAGTCCTCCGGCAATATCGGTTCTTAAGGTAATCACCCCGCCAGTGGCGCTTAACGTAGTGGTGAGGGCCGTGGTCATTCCATCAAGATCGTTTACAAAACCACCCGGTAGGAAGAGTGGACTGGCAGCGGCGATCGTCTGAACGGGCAGTACAGCGGGCGAAGTTGTGACGGCAAGCTTGTTAAGTTGGACCGAAGCCTGAGCGGTGGGCGTGTTGTCCCCGAGGAAGATTAAGTTGGCGATGTTGTAAGGATTTGGGGGATTGACGGGGATGCCACTGATGATCTGGGGCGTCGGGACGAAGGCGCTATAGTCTCTGAGACGACCGCTAAGAACAAGCTTGCCATTGGCAAAGAGTTGATAGTTATCGCCTTTCACAGCCAGGTCATACTGCATGTCTGCGGTAGTGTTTAGGTTCGTAAATTCAGCTTGGGTAAACAGCGTCCGTGTATTGCCAGTAGCCGTTCCATTGGGTTCTAACGAGGGGGCGGATTGGCTGGTACCGTCGTCTTGTGCCCA
>JAYULG010000129.1:0-1220 GCA_043763755.1 Akkermansiaceae bacterium
GCAAATCCGGCGGTAATCTTTTGGCAACGAGCGTAGCAGAACTTCCGCCCGCTCGCGCAAATTTCCATCCACTCCCCAAGCAGGTAGCCAATCAGGTAATTTCGGCAATTGATCGACGTGCAATCCCAGCGTCACGCCATCATCACGCTCACCTGCTAGCGCATGATAGTAGAGCGTATATTCCTCACCCGCGTGGCGCAAAGTGTCAGGAAATCCCGCTAAACTCAGGTCTTCTAGGCTTTCATCCACCACGTCTGCCACCGCGAGCCGCAGCGTGTCTTCATGCTTCTCCAGCCATTTGTGAAATGCAGATGCGGTATTGATCACATCTGGAATGCGCTCCTCGAAAAATCGCACCAGCGCCTCATCACTCCAGAGTCCACCGGGCCTGCGGAGCTTTTGTTCGATCGCCTCAATCTCACTACGCATCTCGTGGATGTGATCGATAAATTCGTATGCCTTGCGCAAGCCACCACCCACCACGCCCTCTCGCAGGAAAATATTCCGCGCCCCCTTGGGGTCCACTCTGCCGTAGTGAATTCTCCGCCCGGCCACGATGGCCAAGCCGCCGCAAATGACGGATTCCTTGCCATACACTGCCCCTTGATTTTCATCCCAGTGCGCTTCGCCATATTTGCTTTTGCACAGGTGCGGGGCCACCAGCTCCACCCACTCCGGCGAAATTCTAGCCGCCCGCCGCGCCCACAGCCGGGATGTTTCTACCAGCTCCATGGCCATCACCCATTCGTAGCGTTTTGGTAAACCGAATAGGCATGATCCCGGGAAAATCGCGAAGAACCCACCGTTTGCCGCGCGGTAGGATTTCGATTCCCGGTCCCACAGCCCAAATTGCCGCGGCACTCCAGATAACAGCGCCTTGTGAATCGTCTCGTAGCCACCCAGCGTAGAAATCCCCTCGCTGATGCCACCGATTTTCAGGTTCCATTCACGCTCTAGTAAATCGGCAAGCTCATCCCGCACATTCGCCCACTCCATCACCCGGCGGGCATTGAGAAACGCAGCACCACAATACTTCCGCAGGGCATTTTGTTTCCATCGCCCGCGCTCATCCCGGAAGCGGCCCAGATCATTCCACATTCGCAAGATGCTGATGAAATCACTATCGCCATCTTTCCAACGGGCATGCGCGGCATCCGCTTCACGGGTTTTTTCCGCAGGGCGTTCCCGTGGATCATTGGATTCTAAAGCCGCCACGATGG
>JAYULG010000130.1:0-16022 GCA_043763755.1 Akkermansiaceae bacterium
CCACCTGAAGTGTAACATTTTGGGAACTTCAAATGCAATACGATCGGCAGGCCACACTTTACGCCGTATTCGGCGACGTAGAGAATTGTAAATCCTTGCGAATGAGTCCGCCCCATCTTCCCACCGCATAGGTTGAACACGCATGTGGTTATAGCGCTGCCTGTCAATATACGATGTAATTTTTTACAGGAACCAATCTGCAATCCTCTTAACAGAGGGCAGGTTGGTTATTCACTTAACAGCAATCTGAAGGAATAATCGTTTGATCAATTTCCTTCAGAGCTGCTTCACTAGTCAATTCCGGCGTTTACGCGAGGTCAGGGCAATGCAGCCGAGAGCGACTCCTACGAGTCCCAACGAGGAAGGCTCAGGAATTGGCGCGACAGAAAAATTGTCAGTATAGCCTGAATAGGTTGTGCCGGAAATTCCTGCGGGTGTAGTGAACTCCACCTGAGTAATAAGCGCACCGCCGCGGTATGTAAACGCGAGGGAAAAGGGGTCGAGCGTCGTTGAAGTAGTGAAAGGAGAGGACGTCTCCACCTGATTTCCGAATCCAAAACCCGTAGCATCAAAATCAAACATCTTCACCCGCATTTGGGCTCCAGCGCTAACTTGGCCAAGACTAAAGCTTACAATATACTGCTCTCCGACCACAAATTCACTAGTTGCGCTACTAGGATCAAGATAGCGTTCAAGGGCATTTGAGAAATAAAATCCGTCTGCGCTTGGCCTAAATGCCAACATCAGCGACTTTGCACCATCAGCCACTGGAGCGCTTGCGATTGTGTAGGTAGTTGTAATCGCAGGACTGCTGGCACCTGTAATCCAACCAGTCGGTGGTCCGGAGAGTGCTCCGAGGGAATCCGTCTCGAATGAGCCGTTGATGAATGCTGCACCTTGGAGAACTGAGGACGAGCCTAAGGCAAGAAGGAAGGCGGCGGTTTTGATACTTTGAGTCTTTTTAGTTTTGGACATAGGCCGATTGTATTCGACAACCCTCGCAATGACAATTTCAACATTACTAGAAAATAGTGTAACTATACACCTGCCGATCAAGGCTTAAATCCGCGCACTTTTTAAAGTGCTGGTCCAAGACAAGAGAAGCTACGGATATCCAGTAAAATTTCACACCTGACGAAAGATTACGGAGAAAGGTTCTCCAGAATTACCAAACTTCTCCGGCGATGTGTTGGACTAGCCGACCAACCGCTGGAGGATGCGATTTATACAAACGTGAGGCGATAGACTTGGGTTATTTTTGATACACGCGCACGTAGTCGATCAAAAGTTTTTGAGGAAACGCTGCTTCATCAACCCCTTCCACGCCGCCCCAAGATCCGCCCACTGATAAAGTTAACAAGAGGTATTGGTCCCGGAAAAACGGCCAAGAGCTTTCGCCTGTTCCATCGTTGTCATATTGTGCGACACAACGGTTGTTGATGTAGAAGACAATCTTCGAGGGCTCCCACTCGATACTATACAAGTCGTAGTTTGACCCAAGATTGGTGATCCATGTGGGAACGGAATAGCCATTTTTGGTCAAATGACTCCTAGACTCGGTGTGAATGCTGGTGTGGGCGGCGGCGACATCCCACCCGACGTGTTCTAGGATATCGATTTCGCCACAGCGTGGCCATCCAGCACTGCCGTAATTCGTGCCGAGCGTCCAAAAGGCGGGCCAGATGCCTCGCGCGGTAGGAAGTTTCGCACGAATATCCATCCGCCCAAACGTCCACGCTGCTTTGCCCAAGGTGATGAGGCTGGCCGAGGTATAGTTTGCGGTTGTTGCCCCATAACTATTGGGTGCGCCTTGGATATTGTAATTCTCTCGACGGGCTTCAATGACTAGATTTCCCCCTTCGACACGCGCATTTTCCCAGCGGTTGGTGAAGTATTGTTGTTCCGCGTTTCGTATATAGCCGATTTCGTAGCCCCACTTCGACGGATCCGGGCTTCCGTTCACATTAAATTCGTCCGACCAACGCAGATTCCATCCGCCTGCTGTTAGGCTTGGTTGATAGAGAACGGCAGAGCTGGAATAGTTCTGAGAAGCCCAGTTGTTGGTTTTATTGCTTTCCACCACCGCATTTGAGAAGTCTGCGAGTCCTCCCATCGTGAAGCTAGTGCTACTGGCCACCCATTGTTTCGTGCGCATTTTGATAGATGCTCCCGGACTGAGGCTGATATTCTCTCCCCCCCATGTGGCGTAAGAACCATTGATATAAACGTAAACTCCGCACCACACGGAACTTGAAGCAGTGGTGCCTTGATTTTTGACGGTGACGTCAAAGTTGATTTTATCGCCGGCGAGCACTCCGATTTGCACGACCTTGATTTCCGAAATCACCAGATCGGTCCCGGCGATCCCGCCATTATAGGTAGAGGTGAAAGTGTTGTTCCCCTCATTCGATTCAGGGTAGTAGTTTGGGAAGTCCGCTAAAGCAGTCATGGAAAATGTGGTCTTGGTTGCTTTCCACCAATCAGATCGGATCGTGATGCTTGCTCCCGCCGCGAGCGTGGCATTTTGTCCGGCCCATGTGGCGTAGCTACCATCCACGTCAATCGTGTAACCCAGCCAACTCGAGATCGTTGCCGAGGAACCCTGATTTTTCATCGTCACGTCGAACTGGATGGAGTCATTTACGTTAAAGGTGGTGGAAACTAACTTTATCTCTGTCACGACTAAGTCTGCTGCGGCATAGACTGCGGAATGAAGCCCGAGCCAAGTAAAGAGGGCCACCGTCATCGCGAGGAGGCATCGAAAGGGTTTTTGTTTCACTTTTGGATGTTAAAACCTCGCCCTATTCGAACAAGACACTTGTGGGTGTAACTATACACTCTGAGGATTCAGAATGTTTGGCCTGATTCCCAGTTTACGCCTACAAGCGTTGATTGGGGAAGCTTCGGGAGACCGTAGGCATTCTTTTGTAAAAGGAGATGGAGCTGCTCAACTGCGGTGGCTCCAATTTTGTGGGGGTGCTGTTGGATCCCAGAGAGCGGTAAATCGCTCGGATGCAGATCCAGATGGATGAAGCGAAAATCTTTGTGAAGGCGATAACCGGCCCTTTCGAGTAGCGCAATATATGTCATGTTAAATCCAAGCAGCACCTCGGGACGGTGAAGTTCATACCAGCGCAAGATGGTTTCTTCTTCCTGCCGAGAGTTCAAATCGTCCGGCAGGATGAGCGTGGGCACCTCGTGAACGAGGTTTTGATAGCGCCGTTGCCAAAGCTCATGGAAGGATTGAAAGTAGTAGCCAGCACGTTCATTGCCATTGCGCATTTGGATCAAGCCCACTCGCTTCACCTTTGCATGAAGCAGTTGATGCCAGACCAACTCGATCGCGGAGGCGTTGTTAGAGGTCACATGGTCTAACATGGGTTTCACAAGACTACGATCTAGAGCCACCGCGCTGAAGTGTTCCCAAGCGAGGTCGAGACGACTTCGCGAGGCCAACATCGGCCCTATGATTAAGCCCCGGATCCCTCGTGAACGGAGAATGTTGCTCAGACGGCGCGGATTCATTCCGCGCTCTTTCAGCCAAAATTCTTCGAGTTCGTAGCCCATTTCACTGGCACGTTCTTTCGCTCCATCAAAATAAGCGAGCAGAGGAGCAAAATGGGCCCATGCTTGGCGGGCAGGCTGAGACCAATTGCTCACAAACCCTAAAGTATTGCGATAGTCCGGCCGTTTCAATCCCTCACGATAGCCGACGAGGGCATTTAGCATTGGGTCGGGCACGTAACCGAGTTGTCGGGCGACCGCTTGGATTTTTTCTCGGGTGAGCAGCGGAATCTTCGGATGATTGCGGAGAGCGTAAGAGACAGTCATCAAACTATAGTCGCAAGCGCTGGCGATTTCTTTCAAGGTGACTCTTTGCATGGCGTATAGTTATCCTAGGTTGTTTGTTGTCGATCCACTAATTTAAACTTATTAAAAAGCCCGCGGAAACTGGCGGGCCGCGATCTCTGGAAGTGGTAATCCTAAATGGAAACATAGAACCACGGATAAACGCGGATGGATAATGATTGTAAAAGACTTACAGATTACTCTCCATTGGCGCAATGGGTGAGAGTGGAGAAATTCATAACTCTTTGATTATCTGTGTGAATCAGTGTCCATCTGTGGTTCCAATTCTGTTTCTAGGATAATTGTTAGATTTCCTGCGAACTTTGTAATGATCGTGAATTGAGTCTTGGAGACACAATCGCAATTTTTCGGGATTATCGGGGTGAAGGGGGTATTTAAAAAGGACTGATCGGCTCCAATGGATCGGGACTCTTTCTGAAAGGAGTAATCGATTACTTGGAATTGGCCGTTGGTGTAAAGGCCGTTGAAAAGCCGATTTTTCAAAATTCTTTCTTTGAAGTGAACGAGAAAAAATCGTAAACGCCATTCGACATCATTTCCATGGAGCGGCAAGCGCTATAGGTCGACAAGGACGCAAATCAGGTGCAAAAGGAATTGTTCCGGGAAGTGCAAGCCTTTTCCAAAAGACGCGAATGGATTCTCGCCGGGACTTTCCGCCGGGGAGCCGGGTTGTTACTGCAAGTCGATCCTAATACTGACGGGCACCCAGCGCGGTCTGGGTGCCGAACAAATCCTGGATGCCGCCTTTGCCGCCTTTGCCGCCTTTGCCGCCTTTGCCGCCTTTGCCGACAGCGATCCAAGCCTTGCCTGACCCCGATGCTTCCATCGACGCCAATCTACTCCTTCACTGTTGCTGCGAAGCCTCCTCGCAGCACGCCACGGCGCGTCACATCATCTTTCCGGTTTCTCTTAGGCGAGAGCTTATTTCTAAAATGAAGCTTCGTCAGTATGTCTAGGAGGAAGTGTTTGTAGAAGGCTCGGACGGGCTATTAGTAGATCAAGAAATTTAATAACAGAGTTTCTGATAACCCGTAACCAAGAGTTCCTGCTGTCTTTGATCTATTTGGCTAGCCTGACGAATTATCCGGTTAAGGAAACCATGCTCTCATTAAAAGTTGGGTTGCGAAATGAGGTTCATATTCAGCGGTATAGCTTGATATCTACAATATAAGATATAACTCCGCTACAATGGCATTCCCCACAAATTATAACTCCTGAGGTGGGCCAGCTCAGCAAGTCTGGCGCCACCTCGGAATCAAAAACCACTGGACGGAGAAGTGAAATTTAGCCGAGCTTATTTTGATCCTTTGGTGGCACGACGATTGATAACACAGATGCTGCGACCAAAGTTCCCACCACGACGATCAACGAGATCAGAGGATCGATCTTGATGCTCTTCACCTCCTGCGCGGCGAGGCCGATGTCATTGAGATATGGAGGCGAGGCGAGGAGCAGAAGCTTCACCCCTACGAAGGCGAGGATCAAAATCAATGCAGGCTTCAGGTAGCGGAATTTTTCGATCAATGCGGCGAGGCAGAAATACAAGGCCCGTAACCCAAGGATCGCGAAAATATTACTCGTGAAGACGATGAATGGATCTGGCGTGATTGCGAAGATGGCGGGGATGGAATCCACAGCAAAGACCAAGTCGGTAATTTCCACCATGATCAGCGCGAGAAACAATGGCGTGATTGCCCACTTGGCGGACAAAGTCGCCGGATCGGCAGGAACCATAACATTGTTTTGATAAATCGGGGCGGAGGTGCGGCGCGTGAAGAACTTTTGCCCATCAAAGAACTCCACCGTCCGGAAAACTTTTTTGGCGAGTTTCACGATCGGGTTGCTGCCCGGATCATTGTTGCTCTTAATCAATGCCATTTTCACAGCGGTAAGAATCAGGAAGAATCCGAAGAAAATCAAAATCCACGTGTAGCGCATGATCAGCTCGGCCCCGAGGAAGATCATCGCTCCGCGCATCACGAGGGCACCCACGATTCCCCAAAAGAGCACGCGGTGCTGATATTTCGTAGGGATCGCAAAATAGCCGAAAATCATCGCAATGACGAAAATGTTGTCCATCGCGAGGGATTTTTCGACGACGTAGCCAGTCAGGTATTGGATAGCCGCCGTCATCCCAGTGACTTCCCCGAGAACAATCGCACCGCCCACATACTTGGGTGTATCAAGCCCAAGGCCGAGCCAATGCGCTTGATAGGCGAAATACACAAACACACTGAATGAGATACCGCACGTCAGCCAAATCACAGACCAGACGATGGACTCCTTCATGGTCACCTCGTGCGCTTCGCGGTGGAAGACCCCAAGATCGAGGGCGAGAAAAACAAATACGAGTGCGATGAATCCGACGTATGCCCAAATTTTAAGATCGGCTGATTGGGCGACGGCTAGTGTGTCTGCGAAGGTGTTGATAAGCATGATTGAGATGACTGGACGCGGCGAGAGTTAGACAACCTCACTGCGCAGGCAATTGGATAAATCCGCGAAAATTCTAATAGCAGAGCTTGCGCTGGCCGTCGCGCGAAATAACCCCTGCTGCGAACTACTTTGTGGAATTTCACCTCGCGCTGGGAGATGTCTGCGAGAGTGTCCAGGGAGGTGGGGCTGTCATCTCCATCCGCAGAGGTGGTGACGACGGTGCCGGAGAGTTCCGCCCACGATGTAGCGGAGACCAGCTTGTCCCAAGTGACCGCCCCGCCGCAGCCGCCGCTTTCGAGGTGGACGCTGGTGGCGAAGTTGTTGGTATTGGACAAAGCCGCCGTGGCTCGCTTATTGCTGTGGAGTAACCGATGAATGATGAAGAACTTGATACCCACTCTAAGGCGCTGAAGATCAATCTTGATCAGCGCTGGTATGGCACCTTGGCAGAGATCGGCGCTGGCCAAGAAGTGGTGCGGTGGTTCTTCCGCGTGGGTGCGGCGGCCGGCACGGTAGCGAAGAGTATCTCTGCGTATGATATGATCGTGAGTGATGCGATCTACGGCAGTGGCGATCGTTATGTTTCCCGCTCGCGCTTGCAGGCGATGCTCGACCGGGAATTCGCCCTTAACGTGGACCGGCTGAGTGAAAAACGCGGAGATACCACAGCCTTTTTTGCCTTTGCGGATACCGTGGTGGCTCGCAGCTTCAAAGGCGGAAATGAATGCCACGGCTGGATGGGTATTAAATTCCAATCCCGCCCGCGTGATGAAGCCAGCCAAGTGATCATCCATGTGCGGATGTTAGACTCAGAAGCGTCACTACAACAAGAAGCCCTAGGCGTGGTGGGTGTGAACTTACTTTATGGCGCATTTTTTCATCACCATGAGCCAGAACGCTTGGTGGAAAGTTTGCTGGATAAATTGACCACTGGCCGCATCGAGATCGATGTGATCGAGTTCAAAGGAATTGAATTTCGTGCGGTGGACAACCGTTTGCTAAGTCTCAAACTGGTGCAGCTTGGCTTGAGTGGGGCCGCGATGTTTGGCGCAAACCACGAAGTATTACAACCCTCCGAAGTCCTCTATAAAAAAGCTGTGTTGGTGGAACGCGGCAGTTTCCGCCCGCCCACTCATGTGAACTTTGATATGCTCCATTGCGCATTGGAAAAATTCAAAGTCGATCCCGCTGTGCAAGGCAGGGAGGTGCTGCCGATATTTGAGCTAACGATGCGCAATCTTCTCAACGGCGGCCAAGAGGTAGATCGCCGAGATTTCCTGGCACGCGCGGACCTTCTATCTGCGTGTGGGATGACGGTCTTGATTTCAGATTACTTCGAGTATTATCGGCTCGCCGCCTACCTTTCTTGGCGGACCAAGGAGCGGATTGGTATCGTAATGGGAGTGCCAAGTTTAATGGAATTGTTTGAGGAAAAATACTATACCTCGTTGCCAGGCGGCATCTTAGAATCATTCGGACGCTTGTTTAAGAATGACCTCAAGCTATATGTTTATCCCTTAAAAGATCCCAAAACCGGGAGCCTCACTACAGTGGAAAATCATGAGGTGGCACCTGAGTTAAAGAAACTTTACGGGTATCTCGCTGATCGCGGAAGTTTTGTAGCGCTCGATAACTTCAACCCGGAATGCCTGGGGATTTTCTCGCGTGACGTGCTCAATCGCATCGCGGCGGGCGATGAAAGCTGGAAGTCCATGGTGCCTGCAGAAGTGTGCGATATTGTGGAAAAGCGCCATTTTTTCGGCTGTAAGGGCTAGGTCGCTGGTTTTTTGCGAAGCTTGCCCAAGCAAGTTTCTCATCGCAGACTTTGCCGTCTTCATTGTTTCCATCATGTCCACTTGGCGTCCCATTACACCTCCTTCATTCTGGAAGCGCTGGCTTCCACAATGGAGTCACATCTGGGTGCGATTGGCATTTCAACTTTCTATCATCAGCCTAATTATACTTTCAGGCTTTATCTTTTACTATTTCACTTTGGCGATGCGCTTCGATCTCGATGAGATCACCAAATTACCAGTGGGAACCACATTCTATGATAAAGATGGCCAAGAAATTTCTGTGCCTGGTGGAATGGGAAGGAAGCTAGTGAAGCGTGATGAGATACCAGATTTTCTCGTGAAATCTTTACAAGCACGAGAAGATGCCCGGTTTTTTGAACATAGCGGCGTGGATCTCAGAGGTCTTGCTAGGGCGACATTTCGTAACCTGAAGGACCGTGATTTTACCCAAGGTGCTTCCACGCTTACGATGCAATTGGCGCGCAATAGTTTTAACATCAAACAAAAATCGATGCACCGGAAGTTTCTGGAAATCGCTCTGACTCTTCGGGTGGAATCCCGCTTCTCCAAAGATGAGATTTTGACGAACTATCTAAACCGGATCTACTTCGGCGCAGGGGCGGATGGCATTGAGCAAGCGGCCCAGACCTACTTTGGAAAAGCCACCAAACAGCTCACTGAAGGTGAATGCGCACTCATCGTAGGGATCATCCGCGGGCCACATATTTTTTCGCCACTGCGGAATCTGGATGCGGCACTTGAACAGCGCCGCCAAACGCTCAATCGCCTAGTGACGATGGGAGTGATCGATCAAGCGAAGCGAGACAGCATCGCCGCAGAAACTGTCTCACTGGTGTCCGAAGAGCAGCGAGAATCACAAACTTCCTACGCGGTGCAGGCCGTCCGCCGTGAGCTAGATCGCATTCTTGAAAGCGGAGACATCGCACTCGGCGGACTCCACGTTTACACCACCATCAATATGGCATGGCAAGGGCGGCTCGAAGTCGAGCTAACGCGTGCCGTCGAGCAGCTAGAGCGAGAAAAAACTTGGAAACATCCTACTGAGGCAGAATTTATCCCGGGCAGTAAACCTGCTTATCTCCAATATGCTGCGGTCACTACTGAGACCCGCACAGGAGCCATTTTAGCACTTATCGGTGGCAGAAACTACAGTCACTCACGAATCGACTATACTCGTAGTAGCCGTGACCTCGGATCTGCATTCGAGCCATTTGTGGCGGCGGCGGCATCTGAGCGAGGCAAGCTTGTTTTACCCGGAAGGCCCGTGCAGACTGGCCGCCAAATAGGCCCAGCCGAGGTGGAAAGAATTGCCAAGCGCTGCGGCATCAGCGGCCCGTTTGTGGCGACTGAAGACCTGTTCCGCGGAGCTGTAGCGGCCACGCCCTTAGAGATGTCCATCGGCCTCGCGACTCTAGGAAACAAGGGTAAACGACCGACGCCTTACATGATCAGGGAAATCCGCGATGCTGACGATGAGGTCATCTGCAAAGCCACGCCGGAGTTCACCTCTGCTCTGACTCTTGCCGCTGCGTTGGATGCCACGAGTGTTCTAAATAAAACTAATGGCACACGCTGTTTCACGGGTGCGACTGGATCCGAACGAGAGGCGTGGACACTGCGACTGGGACCGGGCGGGGCGACTGCGATCTGGCTGGGATTTGACAAGCCCACTGCTATTGCACCCGAGGCTAGATTGAAGTCTTTGTTAGATGAATTCGTAGAACGGCTGGGAAACAATTAACCCGCTGTAAATCGCGGCACATCCCCCTTTAGCGTGCAACTACTTCGCAGGCACTACAGTGGATTTCTCCTCCATCGCCGGGACGAAAATTAAACCTCCTCCGTTGATACAATACCGCTGATCTGTGGGTGTTTTAAAGCCTTCACCCTCGAAAACGTGGCCCAAGTGGCCGCCACATTTTGCGCATACCACCTCCACGCGGACCATTCCCCCCGTAATATCTTTCTTCAACGTCACATTCTCCGCTTTTGCTGGATCAAAAAACGATGGCCAGCCGCACCCAGAATCGAACTTCTGGTCGGAGGAAAACAACAGGGCATTGCATCCTGCGCAGTGGTAAGTCCCCTTCCCTTGCTTTTTAAATTCTTTGTAAACCGCGCCATGGGCAGCTTCCGTTCCTGCCTTACGCAAGATTCGATACTGCTCAGGTGTTAGTTCTTTCTTCCACTGCTCATCGGTCTTGGTGACCGTTCTAGTAGGATCAGCAGGCACTTCAGGTTTTACTTCCATGGCTTGTTGTTTATCCTCGGCGGAACATGAAACAAGGCTGAGCGCTAGAAAAAATGAAATTAGAAGTCGGGTTATTTTCATACAAGTATCGAGTGAGGCACAGGAATGCTCACCCCATTCCCGATATCTGCAAGCGCAAGATTTAAGCAAATTGCTCTTGCAGCACTGCCTTGGCGAAGTCGCGATTCATCCGTGCGATGTGCGCCACGCTGATTTCCTTAGGACAAGCCGCCTCGCACTCGTATTGATTCGTGCAATTTCCAAACCCTTCCGCGTCCATTTGGCGGACCATCGCTAGCACCCGCTTGTTTCGCTCCGGCTGGCCTTGCGGCAAATGCCCGAGGTGGGAAACCTTTGCTGATACAAACAACATGGCCGAGGAATTTTTGCAAGATGCCACACAGGCACCGCAGCCGATGCATGCCGCCGCATCAAATGCGCCGTCCGCATCATTTTTAGGAATTGGCACTGAGTTCGCGTCCACCCCCGAACCAGTGCGCACATCCACGTAGCCGCCTGATGCCACGATGCGATCGAACGCACTGCGATCCACCATCAAGTCCCGCACCACTGGAAATGCATTGGAGCGAAATGGCTCGATCCAGATCGTATCGCCATCGGTGAACTTCCGCATGTGGATCTGGCAAGTGGTGATCCCACGCTCCTTGCCGTGAGGGATTCCATTGATAGTAAGCGAGCACGATCCGCAAATTCCCTCGCGGCAATCATGGTCAAAATGGATCGGTTCGTCGCCTTTCTCAATCAGGCCACCATTGACGATATCGAGCATTTCAAGAAATGACGCTTCCGTCGGGATACTGCGTGCATCGTAGGTCTCTATTTTACCTTTGGCCTTGGGGCCACTTTGCCGCCATACTTTAAGTGTCAGATTCATTGCAAATTTTCGCTGCTTTCGGTTGAGAAATCCCCTCGCAACGAGGGCTCTATTTCGCTTCCGAAATCGTAGAACCGATTCCGCCTCGTGCTAGGAAAAAATCGCTAGTGCCATATCAGACGAGCAAGATGCCCACGCGCCTAAAAAACAGGGATGGACCACTGACTGGCCCATCCCCGGAAATGCACTATTCCCCCCAAAATTCTCAATTCATTTTGCCAGCTCCAGCAGATTCCCCCCAGAAAACTGCTGTCACCCGTGGCAAAATTTCTTAAGCTAGGATATATCATTGAAGGTTTTTAACTCACCGTGGCAAGCTTTTGCCCTTCATTGAAAGTAAAGTGATCTAGATAATCAGAATTTTGAAGATATAAAGTATCCCATTCCCGGCCAAAAGGTCTCAAACGCGGCCGCCTAGGTGAATTTATGCTTCGTTTCAAATGCTCACCCAGAACGTAAAGGGCCTATTGTTTTTTACCTGTTCCATCCCAGCGTCTCCACGCGGGAGCTTTCTGCTTGTAAGTTGCGGCAGGCAGCTCATCGGCGAAAACCGAGCGTTGGCTAATGCCGCGCATGAGGGTGCTAATTTCTTTAGCCTCTTCCAGAAGCTCGATCATCCGTTCTTTTGAAAGATCGCTTTTTTTCAATTCCGCCTTTACAGCAGCATCGCGGCGCTGGAGCACGGTTCCCGAGAGCAGCGCCATGGCTTCCTCCGCCGCTTGCATCCCGTCTTGGCTGATTCCTTCTGGATTTGCAGCATCTTGGGCGAGAGCAAGGCGATCTGCCTCATCTAAATTTGCAATGAAGACATTCACCGCTGCATTCGAGGAAGGATCAGGTGCCGCCCCAAGGATCATTTCTAAAAGCGAAATCCCTTCAATCCAACGCTGTGCTTCATGCAATGTTTCAAATTGCTCGCCCAGCAGCCGCTGCGCCGGTCCTGAGGTGAGTGCAAGATGGCACATGCAAGCGACGATTCTATGAAGCGGCGTGGCAGTGACTCTAGGCGCTTGCGCGTCAGCGACATCAGGTTTTTCCCTGAGCTGATTTTTCGGTTTCGCCTTGGCCTTCGCCACCGCCTCACGCAGCGCAACGGTGGAAGTCTGAAGGTGGGTGGCTACGATGTTGAGCTGATTTTCCCGAGCACCGAAGTCCGTCATCAGCGAGAGCATTTCCGCGCAATCATTGAGGGCGAGTGTCCGTTCGCTAGCAGAATCGAACAAGCCGATCGCCTTGCCGCGCTCAAGTTTGAAGTCGAAAAAATCTTTAGCATTGGCGAGTAATTTCCTGAACTCATCCGCACCATGGGCCTTGAGAAAAGTGTCTGGATCATCGCCAACTGGCATTTCTACCACCCGCACTGCGAGGCCTTCTGGTGCTAGCTCACGAAAGGCTTTTTCCGTAGCCGCGAGACCGGCATTATCTGCATCAAAGCATATCAAGACATTGCTCGTGTAGCGGCGCAGAATCTTGGCATGCTCGCGGGTGCATGCGGTGCCGCAAGTGGCGATGGCATGCGCGATACCAAGCTCGTGGCAGCAAATTGCGTCGATCTGCCCCTCGCAGAGCAGCGCAGCCTTCGCTGTGAGGATGGGTTTTTTCGCACGATCCAGCCCGAAAAATACACGGGATTTTTTAAACAAAACTGTCTCAGGAGAATTGATGTATTTCCCACTATTTTTGTTTTCTCGGAGTTGGCGGCCACTGAATGCAATTGTGTCGCCCAGTTCATTGCGGATCGGGAACATCAGCCGATCTTGGAAGCGAACGTAGAGGCCGGAATTTGGATTATTTTCATCTCTCAACATGGCAATCCCCGCATCAATCAAGTCGCGGCCCGTAAGTTTCTTCGTGCGTGCCCAATCGAGAAAAACCTTCTGATTGTCTGGCATCCAGCCGATGCCCCAGCTTGCCGCCATCGTCCCGCCGAAGCCACGCGATTTCATGTAATCCCGAGCATGTTGCGCACTCGGGTTCTTCACGAGCTGCTCATGCATGAAGGCAGTCACCTCGCGATGTAAATCGAGCAAGCGCCCGCGCGAACGACCCAGTTTTTCCGCCATGGGGTCGGCCGCCTCTTCGAGCAGATGAATTCCCGCCCGCGATGCTAATTTTCTGACCGCCTCCACAAACGGCAGATTTTCATACTCCATCACGAAGGAAATGGCATTCCCTCCCTTGCCGCAGCCGAAGCAGTGAAAATACTGCCGATGCGGCGTGATGGTGAACGAGGGCGATTTCTCGCTGTGAAATGGGCAAATTGCCTTAAATTGCGAACCTGCTTTTTTTACCTGAATGTATGAACTGATCAAATCGACGATGTCCGTCGCTTCGAGCACTTTCTCAACACTTTCTTTCGGAATCTGGGCCACTGGTGCTTGCTGCGGCGGGAGACTAAGCAAGCCCGCACGATCACAAAGTTTAAAATTGAAATCCTTCGCTGAATTGCTTGCCAAGCACCGCTGAGAAACTGCATTCTCCCGCCCGGCCCGATAGCACGGGGTGATCAGTGGTTACGCATGCTTAGCTCAGTGGTAGAGCACATCCTTCACACGGATGGGGTCGTAGGTTCGAACCCTACAGCGTGCACCAGTCACACGGTTTCAGCAGGCAGATCTCGGCTTGGTGGGCGATGAAGGCGAGGTCGCTGAGGCCTAACTTGTCGAGCGCGTTGGCAAAAATGAAGACGTCGAATTTTTCCGCTTCTTCAATCTCCCGGCAGACGGTCCAGTATTCGTCAATTTTTTCACACCCTGAGCGCGTGTCACGATTTCCATTTCGTCCCCTATGGTCAGGCCAGAGAACTTGCCGATTCCTCTCCGTCCTTTTATTCTCCAATCCAAATTTGGCGTGCGTTCGCCCTTCCGGCTGAAGCGTGGGCTGGCAATATTGAGGTAGTCCTGCCGGATATCCTGGTTCTTCATGCCATGACCGTCGTCTCACCGGTTCTTCGCTGAGAATGTCCGGAAGGGTGAACTTCACCACACGAGCCTCGGCATCCCACGCATTGTCCACCAGTTCGCGCAGAGCACGTTCGCTGGACATGTAGCTCTCGCCGAGGAGAGCGGAAAGCCGAGGATCGACGGGGAAGCGGGCGGTGGATTTCATGGTCAAGCGAGAGATTGGAGGACTTCAAATTCATTTGCAGACAGAGGCATGACGGATAAGCGCGGACGACGAATCAGCGGGATTTCGGAGAGCGCTAGGGTTTCCTTGATCGCTTCCAACGTAAGGGGAGACGGTAAGCTTCGTAGCGGCTTAAAGTCACAGGTGAGCCATTGTGAGTTCGGCGTGCATAAAATGGGTATAAAAATTCTTGCCGACGGAAACCCAAGCGCTTAGCTTTCCCCACGTCAAAACCACCATGTGTGGGAGGTGCATTAGGCCGCGACTAAAACTCGCGGCCCGTTTTTTCCCAGCTCCTAGCATGAGATCACCCGAGAGGATCTGATTCTATGAAAACTCTCTTCGACATCAACAAAGCAGCCCAAACCGCCCATTTTTTCATTTCAAGGGCGGGTGCTGAGATCGAGATACTCAAGCTGGTAAAGCTGATTTGTCTCGCTGACCGGCTTTCGCTTGAGAAGAGAAAGATTCCCGTGATGGGAGGCTCGTTTTATTCTCTGAAACACGGCCCGGTAACCAGTGAGATATTGGACCTGATCCATGATGGCACCCGCAGTGGTGATAGCCCATGGGAGCGATTGATAACAGATCGTGCGGACCACATGGTGGCGACAACGGGGCACCTTTAGGAATATGATGCTCTTGCTCCCTCCGAATTGCGTTTACTTGAAAAAGTTTGGCAACGTTTCGGTGCTCAGAGCAAATGGGACTTGGTTCTTTGGACTCACCAGCATTGCGTAGAGTGGAGCGATCCCAGAAACGGTCGTATTGAAATCAGCATCCGCACGCTTGCCGAGTCATTCGGATGGGAGGCGGCCGAAGCGGATGATTTCGAAGTTGAGTTGGCCGCCCAATGCCGCTTGCAGGAACTCTTGACCTGAATTCCGGTGTTATGGAACTCACCGGTATGGTTTTCAGGTGCATGGAGCCGCCACGCCATATTTATATCCCGCTCTTCGATGCCAATCTGGATTCGGACGAAATGCTTCTGGTGAATTGCATTACCCTCCGCGAAAGCAGCATCGACGATACCTGCATTCTCATGCCTCTAGATTATCATGAACTCACCCATGAGACCACCGTGGCTTATTCGCGGGCCATGGTAGAGAAAAAGTCCGCTTTCATGCGAGCCATGGAAACAGGGCATTTTATCCAACTGGACAATCTTCCACTCGCAACTTGGTGCAAGATTGTCGAGGGAGGCCACAACTCGGAGGAACTTCCGCGCGCGAAGAAGCGTTTGCTTCCCTCGCTTTAGTGGAAAGTGGCGCTTTCCCCGAGGAGGGCGGAAAGCTGGGACTGTCTTCATCGGACCGTTCCCTCCACAATGGTGATTTCCTCCGGCGTCAGGCCGTAGAGGGCGTAAACCTGTTGGTCGATCTCGCGCTCCAATGCGCACGTGTCGGCGGTGGGGTGATGCTTAGGCACTATGAGTTCTGGTATTGCAGCTCTTGTAAATTGAGCTGCGGCGAGCGGCGCGAAAGGTGGAGCATCTCGATGCCCACCACTTGATTGTGCTCATTGAAGTCCAGCACCACGCCGGGGGAGACTTCTTCGGACTCGATTATTTTGGAATCATCCAGCCGGAGGTAGAGCGCGTCGGCTTCTTTATCAATGTGCAGTTTCA
>JAYULG010000131.1:0-4258 GCA_043763755.1 Akkermansiaceae bacterium
GCCACGCTCCCATGGGCCATCGTCGATGATTTCGAAATCACCCAACCCGGCCCTTCCTTTTCCTACCTCACCGCAGAGGCCATGCACCAACGCTTCCCCGATGCGAGATTATTCTGGATCATGGGTGGCGACCAATGGGCCGCACTTCCCACTTGGAAGCACCCGGAAATCCTCGCCCAGCACGTGGAATTCATCGTCCTCTCGCGCGGCGCTGTTCTCCAAGCCAACGAAAATTTCCGCCACCACACCATCACAGGCGCACACCCTGCATGCGCCACCACCGTCCGCAGCGCCATCGCTAGCGGTGCCACATCCCACCCGTGGCTAGACCCACAGGTCTCCGCATGGATCGCAGAAAACCAGCTATACCAGCGCTGAGGATCTGTCACGGGATGCCCCATAAACCCACAGCCACACGAAGCTTAGCAACACCGCCGCTAGCCCCACATGCAGGACTTGCACCCAGCTATAAATATGGATTTGCGCCATCACTAGGCCCAGCACCATCTGCGCCAGCACGATTCCAAGCACCACCTTTTCCACCCAGCCTGGGCCACCGCTGCGATGCCGTTTGGTGAGAATCCACGCCCACACAGATGCGCCCAGCACCACCCACGAGAAACTCCGATGCGCCAGATACTGCCATTTCCCCTCTAGCTCGCCGATCCATGTGGAGCGCGGCGCATTGGTGTGAAATTTCGCTAAAACATCCGTCATTTCCCGCACTTGCGAGCCGATGATGCCCTCGAAAACAATCACCGCCAGCAAGACCCACAGCGTGATCCGCAGTTGGCGGAGTGGGCCAGCCGCCATTTTAATCCGCCACGGGGTATCCGTCCCCCGCCATGCGCAGTAAGCTAGGGTGCCCATCAGGCTCATCGCCAGCGCGAGATGAGCCGTCAAAACTCCCGGTGCCAGCCCGCTAAACACTACCCTTGCACCCATCCACGCATTCGTGAGGACCACCACCAAGGAGGTAAATGCCAACCAGAAAACCAGCGGGCGTTTTTTCCTCTGCCAAAATGCCGCGATGAACGTGGCAAGTGAAAAAAAGCCCACCGGAAGGCTGCATAAGCGATTCATAAACTCTGTCCACACATGCCGTGGATTGAACTCCGCCCTCAGCGATTCCACCGTGATGCTCGCAGGATCGCGGCCCATTCGCGCCGCCTTTGCCTGAAATTTTTCTATCGGCATTTTTGAAAAATCCACCTGCTCCACCGAGGTCGGCGGGATCAAGCAGCCCCAGCACATTGGCCAATCCGGGCAGCCCATCCCAGCACCCGTCACCCTTACAATAGCGCCTACGAACATTAAAATAAGCACAGAAACCAAAGCGGCAGTGGCCAGTTTTTGAAAGCGCGTCATCGGCATACCCGGACCATGCAGAGGGAAGCGCCATTTTCCAGAGAAATTCCGTTTTGCTTCATGCCACTTGCAAGTGTGATGCGTATGCAACTATCTTTCGGCGTGCGCGGCTCACCTCTTCTCCGGTTTTCCTTCATGGTCCTTGCCCTGCTTCTCACAGGTGTGGGCCTGCTGCGCATCACCTCGGCAAGCACACCCACCTCGGGAAAAAAGCCACCGGCCCCTAGCCTGCAAGACCGCCCATCCCGCAAGATACCCTTCCAGCTTCTCCTCTCAGCACCTGCCTCATCCGTCGAGATTGACTCCGGAGCTGGCCCGCAAATTTTTCCCCCGGCAGACACGCCCTTGCTCGTTGGTAATCTCACATTCAGCGGCCCAAACCCCCAACTCACACTCACCGTGAAATGGCAAACCCCACCTGCTCCCGGCGAACATCGCTTCGCCAAGCTCACTCTCGAAGCACCCGGCCAGCCCACATTTCACCACGTATTCGATGCCGCTGGAGACATCGATGATTTCCTCGAACTCCCCTCACCCACCACCCGCCCATGAGTGATGCCCATCACGATTGCTGCGCCCACCACGGCCATCATCACGAGCTAGTGATCGAGAATCTCACCGTGCATTATCGGAACCTTCTCGCACTAGAAAATATATCACTCGCCACCTCTTGTGGAAATCGCGTGGCCCTCATTGGCCCGAATGGTGCGGGGAAAAGCACCCTGCTCAAAGCCATCGCCGGCCTCGTCCCACGCAGCCGTGGCCAGATCCGCTGGCGTGGCACCGCCGTGAAAAAATGGTCGCGTGAATTCGCCTATCTCCCGCAGCGCGAAGAAGTCGATTGGTCATTCCCCATCACCGTGCGCGGCCTCGTGGAAATGGGCCGCTACCCGCAAACAGGCTGGTGGCGGAAATTTTCTCCTGCCGACATCGCCGCCGTGGATCTCGCACTCGATTCCCTCGCTCTCACCCCGCTCCAAGACCGCCAAATCCGCGAGCTTTCCGGTGGCCAACAGCAACGCGCCTTCCTCGCCCGCGCCCTCGCCCAAGATGCACACGTCCTGCTGTTAGATGAGCCTTTCACTGGCCTTGATCGTAATGCATCGCTGCTCCTCGGCGCACTCCTCGCCAAGCTCGCCCGCGAGGGCCGCCTCATCATCGCCTCTCACCACGATCTCAATACAGTGCCGGATCTCTTCGATGAGGCACTCGTCATTGCCACCCGCGAGCTTGCTTTCGGTCCCGTGGAAAAAATTCTCACCCCCGAGCTCATTTCACGGACTTTTTCCGAACCCGCTTCCCGCCCCTAGTTCCATGGACCTCGATCTCCTCACGAATCCATTTTACCAACGCGCACTGGCTACCGCCGGCTTCATCGGCTTTGCCAACGGCTTCTTCAGCGGATTCGTGGTGCTGCGCCGCAATGCGCTTTCCGTCTCCGCGCTCTCCCACACCATGCTGCCCGGCATCGCGCTCGGCATCCTTCTCACTGGTGCATTGAGCCAATGGAATGCCTTCTTCGGCGCGATGGGGGCCGCCCTCCTCGTGGGCCTCGGCTCCGTGGCCGTCGCCCGCGGAAATCGGGTGGAGCAAGGCACCGCTTTGGCCGTGCTTTACACCGCCGCCTTTGCACTCGGCATCGCTCTACTGCCACTTTTGGATACCCGCCAAGAACTCGAGCACTGGCTCTTTGGAGATATCATCGCAGTCGGAAATGCCGATATCTGGATCGCCTTCGGCATCGGTGCATTTACCCTGCTTATCACCATTTTATTGATGCGCCCCATCTTGCTTACACTCTTCGAGCCAAACGTCGCCGCCGCCCAAGGAGTGCCAGTGCGGATGATTCAGTATCTCATCTTTGGGCTGATGGTGCTCGCCCTCGTCTCCTCGCTGCAAGCGGTAGGCTGCGTGCTTTCGGTGGGCCTTCTTGTCACTCCTGCCGCCACTGTTTCACTCCTCACAGATCGCACCTCCGCGCTCTTTTGGGGCGGCGGCATCATCGGCGGCATTGGCTCAATTTTCGCGGTGCTACTTGCCGGAAATCTAGGCATCGCCCCAGGCCCCGCCATCGTCATCGTATTAGGTGGCTTATTTGTGGCTGCCTATCTTTTCAGCCCTAAGTATGGGTTGCTAAGCCCAAAGTTCCGCAAACGCGCAATGTAGGATACGCATCCTGCCTATCTCAGAAAGCGAGTGACTCGCTGGCCGCCACCGCAACTCAATTCTTAAGAATCGATCCATAACAATCCCCTAACTTAAAGCCAGCGAATATCGTAAGCATTCCATCCTACGCAAGCTAAAGTTCTAAAACGAAACTTTTATCAAATATGATGTGGTTTTCGATTATTGATCATGCGGCGATCATGCCAAATTAACAACCACTACAATCGATGAAAAATACATTCCTGTTTGCAACGGCCCTTGCCTTTGCTGCCACCCTACCCATGACCTATGCCGCTGAAGAAAAGGCCGCCGCAGTCGAAAAGAAAGACATTGTCGATATCGCTGCTGGCGCCGAGGACTTCAGCACCCTCGTTGCCGCTTTGAAGGCCGCAGGACTTGTGGAGACACTCAAGGGACCAGGCCCCTTCACCGTCTTCGCACCCACCAATGCCGCCTTCGCCGCACTTCCAGCCGGCACCGTAGAGACACTGCTTAAGCCAGAAAATAAAGCGAAGCTTGCCGGAATCCTCACCTACCACGTCGTCGGCGCGAAGGTAATGGCTGCCGATGTCAAGGCAGGTGAAGTTACCACCGTGCAAGGTGGCAAAGCCATGATCAAAGTAGATGGAGGCAAAGTCACCATCGATGGAGCAAACGTCACCAAAACCGACATCGTCGGTAGCAATGGTGTCATCCACGTCATCGATAAGGTCATCCTTCCAAA
>JAYULG010000132.1:0-1212 GCA_043763755.1 Akkermansiaceae bacterium
TGTGATGCTTTGAAAAAAGAACTCCAGCACTACCAGCCCGGCGATCCATGCTTAGAGACCACAACGCTCGGCACCTTGGGCAATGAAGCTGCCCATCAGCGCTATGCAGCAGCACTTGAGAGTGGCGGCGAGTGGTTAGTGAAAGGCGCAGCAATGGACCACTGCAATGGCCTGCCCGGCTACTATGTGAAGCCAGCCGCAAGAGTTTGGAAAACTTTTGAAATGGGAATGAAGTGTCCCCACCTTGCTATCGAGTTATTTGGCCCATTGATCGATGTCTTCTGCGCCCAAAACGATGAAGAAATGCTCGCCCTACATAACGCCACACCCTTTGGCCTCACCGCCAGCATCTTCACCGCAAGCCGCCAGCGCTTCGACGCAATCGGCAGTGAATTACAAGTGGGTAATCTTTACGCAAACCTCCCATCGACCTTCTCGCCTTCCACCCTCCCATTCGGCGGCTGCGGATTATCTGGAAACGGAAAACCTGCGGGCCGAGGCTTCGTCCGCTTCGCCACAGACGAGCAAGCCGTGCAATATGGAGAAGGGGATTGCATCCCCTTTCTTTAATCAGCAAAGGGGTTTCAAACCCCATCTCCATGTTGCCAAAGCAGGAACGTCTGAGCAGGCAGTTTCTCGGGATTCCTTTCGATATATGCACGCACCCAGCGCAGATGCCGCTCGCCCCTCACTAGCCGATCCCAGTATTCCCTTTGCCACAGCGCACCCTCGCGGCCTATGGCTTTATTGATTTCCCGCGCCGTGAAACGTTTCCAAGAGCCCACTATGTCTGCTAACTTTTTTTCCCAGCGGTTGGAAAAGCACATGCACGTGGTTTGGCATCACCACGAAGCAATCCAGCGCGTATCGCTCTTCGTTAAAGTGAAGTCGTGCATCCGCCACCTTTCCATACATCGCTGGATTTTTCAATACACAGCTCCCGTGTGCGTCATCGAGAAGTGTCTCAAATGCGAGGGTGTAAAGCCGATTGTGCTCTTTTTTTTCCTCATTACTCCACGGCTGCGGGTGGGCCGCCTCCCAGTGCTTTCTATGCGCGTCGAGCTTCCTTACCACTGCCTCTGGGAGTGAATCTGCCAACCTCCATTTCACAAATATCCAAACTTCTCCTTGTTGCCAGTGAGGTGAGTTCACCCGATGCTTTTCGATTTTCTTCTCGGGGTCTAGGAACATGGGCGCGAGTTTTTTCCCACT